>NZ_JAOWRF010000097.1 GCF_025753815.1 Plectonema radiosum NIES-515
GTCCTCCTCGTCCCCCTTGTCCCCTCGTCTCCTCATCCCCCTTGTCCCCCTTGTCCCCCTTGTCCCCCTCGTCCCCCCATCCCCCCTCACTATGACAATTTCTCAACTATTCGACGGTGCAAATATTTTCGTTTTGCCTTTTTGGGCATTGATGATACTCCTGCCAAACTGGAAAATAACGCAACGGGTAATGGAATCATATTTACCCTTTGTAGCGTTAGCTGGAGTGTATTTGTATTTATTTATTAGCACCATTACACCAGAAAATGCTCAAGCGTTATCAAATCCTCAGTTAGCAGATATTGCCCGATTTTTTGCGGATGAAAAAGCCGCTGCAACAGGTTGGATTCATTTTCTGGTGATGGATTTATTTGTCGGTCGCTGGATATATTGGGAAGGACAGAAAACAGGTATTTGGACAATTCATTCTTTAGCACTGTCTTTGTTTGCTGGTCCTTTAGGATTACTTTCTCACATTTTTACTTATTGGATTGCTAAAAGATTTTCTGGTGGCTCTGATGAAGCAGCGATCGCAGAAAAAGCCACTCAATCAAGTGGCACTTAAGCTCTTTTAGGGTGCCTTAGGCTTAAAGCCGTAACGCACCCTACTGCACTCTATTAATGAGCGCGGACATGATATTACAGTAACAGAAAGGGCGATCAAAGCAATTCCAACACACGAAATTGCTTTGATCGCTTACGAAGCTTATGCTTTTTGATAGTTGGCATCAACCCAACAACGTGGTATACTTTCACCTGAGGGAAAAACTAAGTCTTCTTTTTTAATAGGTTCAGGGTCTTGTTCTTCTTCACCTTGTTGTTTTTGTCCGTGAATAACATCATTGTTCGGGTCTATTAATTCCTCAATTTTGAGAACTTCTACCAAACTTCCACTATCTTTGACTTGTAAAAGCATTAAATTAGCCTCCTGAAATTGACTTGACAATTGATTGCAAGTTGAAAATTCCACTTGCAGGCATCTGCGCTTATTTGAATTGTTTAAACTCCCTTTTATTCGGGACTGGTTTGTAGTGCAAGTAACGCAAACTACAAACCTAATTCACAATCCAAAATTGTATTAGTGAATGCTTGTAATAAGCTGATTCGACTAATTTTTTGAACCGTATATGTGCTTATCTGGTTTTGAATGTAGCGTTGTCATCAATACATGAAAAAAATACCCTATTTTGAAAGGGTTTTCAGATGGCAACCAGACAACAAGTAACGGAAAATTAAAATTCGGTCTGATATTTTTCTAAGATATCTACAAGATTAACTTGGCATTGCAGCGGCAATAAATCAATTAAAGCAAGTTCACGTTTGCCACCGCCAATTTTTACGGGGATAGATTCCAAGATTTTTATTACTTGGTCTTCATCCACAGACTTAGAGGTAAGTAAAGGATACATCTTTTCTGCAACAACGGTGTGCAGTTTGGCATTTGATAAAAAAAGATGCCATTTGGCAATATCTATATATATGTTTTCGCCTATTTCAGCTGCTAGGGCTTCTAGTATTTCTGTGGTATTAGTTTTAGCCATACAAATGACCCCAGATAAGGATCGCGAAATCTCAAGCTAATTATCATTATTGCTTAATTATCCGGCTTATTTCTACTGCCACAAGATACAATCGCCCTAGCTGTTGATTCCCTCTTCAGGTGGACTTTGGTGGAGTCTGTGAGTAATCGGCGATCGCACTAATATAAATTAGATGCGCTAATAATACTACTGCCCATCCTAGTGTCACCCAAGGCAGCCACTCCCAAGTCGCTGCTTTGAAGTTGTGAAAAAACCACAATCCGGAATTGATACAGGCAAAAATCGCCACATGGATGGCAAAGTTCATTCTGTCATCTAATTTACGGTAATCTGGGTCATTGCGATCGGGTTGACGAGGCCAACGAGGAGGCATAATTGTTACAGATTTTAATAAAATTGCTTTCTGATTAATTTTAGAATGTTATTGCTGTCCATCCAACAAATATAATCAAAGCATAGAAAAGCTCAGTTGACGGCTATGACTATCTTTTCACAACTTGATGAAGATATTTTATTTCCTTCTGGTGACGGCAAACCAATGGCAGACAACACCGAGCAATATCGTTGGATAGTCATTATCAAAGAAAATTTAGAAATTCTCAACGCTTGCTTTGATGATGTTTTTATTGCCGGTGATTTGCTGTGGTATCCCGTTCGTTCCCAGTTAGTTTCGCCAACTGCACCCGATGTCATGGTAGTATTTGGCAGACCAAAAGCCAAACGCCGTTCTTATCGTCAGTGGAATGAAGAGAATATTCCTCCCCAAGTTGTATTTGAAATTCTCTCTCGCAGTAATGATGCCGATGAAATGAGCCGAAAGCTGGAGTTTTACAATACTTATGGTGTTGATGAGTACTACATTTACGACCCAGAAAGCTTTCAGCTAGACGGATGGTTGCGGCAAGATGGCAACTTGAGCAAATTATGGCAAATGGACGGTTGGGTTAGTCCTCGCTTGGGAATTCGCTTTGAAACAAGTCACGGAGAGTTAGTAATTTACCGTCCAGATGGACAGAGATTTTTAAACTCAATCGAACAAGAAGAGCGATCAAAGCAAGAACAAAGACGCGCTGAACAAGAACAAAGACGCGCTGAACAAGCAGAGTTATTGTTACAGCAAGAACGTCAACGCGCTGAAAAATTGGCAGCGTATTTGCGATCGCTTGGTATTGATCCAGAAAACCTACCATAAAACCTATGAAGGCGATCGCCTTTTTATGTTTGACAATAGACATCTCCGTTTAATTGACATGAAGAAAAAAATCCGAAATCCTTGTAGAGACGTAAGCTAGCTACGTCTAATCATCATATGTAATAAACCTGTCATAATATAATCACCTCAATCAATTATTTTTGCAGAAAATAATCTCCTGATTTGCCCCCCATCTTGCTTACCAGCCGAATTGATTCAATTTGAATCGACTTTTCTAAAGCTTTCGCCATATCGTACAACGTTAGAGCCGCAACGGAAACGGCGGTTAAAGCCTCCATCTCTACCCCTGTTTCGGCTTTGGTTTTGACTGTGGCATAAATTTGATAACCGGGTAGTTGCGGATCGGGTACAATTTGCACTTCAATTTTTTGCAGTGGCAAAGGATGACACAAAGGAATCAAAGCAGATGTCTGTTTAGCTGCCATAATGCCCGCTAACCTCGCAGTTCCCAATACATCTCCTTTGGGAGCATTTCCGGCTTCAATCGCTCTGAAGGTTTCGCTCAACATCCGCACGTTGGCTGTGGCTACGGCTTGACGGATTGTGGCTGCTTTGTCAGATACATCTACCATCTGGGAGCGTCCCTGAGGATCTATATGAGTTAAGTTGCCAGAATTATCTAAAAATTTGTCTTGCGTCATTTGGTTGGGGTGTGCTATGATTAATTTCTGTTAGGGTGTGTAGCTCAGTGGACTAGAGCACGTGGCTACGGACCACGGTGTCGGGGGTTCGAATCCCTCCTCGCCCGTTTATTAAAAGTTAGGAGTTAGAAGTTAGTAGTTAAGAGTGAAAAATTTCAACTCATAACTCCTCACTCTTAACTCCTAACTTATTTTAAGGCGTAGACATCGGTCGTGCGACCGATCGCAAACCGAAAGGAATTGGCTAAGTCTTTGCCAGACATGGTGATGAAAATTATCAGTGCTAGGAAAACAAGCATTGCAGCGTAACCAAACATATCACGGTAGCCTACTTGATCCGCAATCGAACCGAGAACTGGACCTGCGATCGCTATCCCCACGTCTAATCCCGTAAAACATACAGCAAATATCCGCCCTCTTTCTTGGGGTAGGGCGCGATCGGCTACCATTGTAGACATCATCGGCATGAGAGTCCCAGCACCAGCACCTTCAATAATTGCTGCAAATAGAAAAGTTTGGGCGCTATTTGCTTTCCACAAGAGTAACATCGCTATAGTGTAAACAACTAAGCTGATGGTAATAAATAAACCACGACCTAGGCGATCGCTTGCTCGACCCGTGAATAAGCGTACACTAAAACTAGCGATCGCTCCTGCTGTGTAAAACAATCCCGCATTCAAATCCACTCCTGTTGATTTGATATACAACGGTGCAAAGGTATGCAAATTACCAAAAGCCAAGCCAATCAGCAACATAACTACAGCCGGGATTCTGACTCTGGGACTAATCAATATTCGCCATAATTGATTATCATTATCTTCTCCCGGTTCACTAGTTTTGACTGGTGGATTAACGACTGGTAAGATACATAACAGCGCCAATCCACCTAATGCTGCTGCACTGATAAATAGTGCTGTGTAACCAGCCCCAGCTTGTAAATAACCGCCGATCGCAGGTCCGATTGCCAAACCAATCGGAGTTACCAGACTCATGTAACCAATGACTTCACCGCGATTTGTTTCATCAGACAAATCTGCTACCAGCGCTAAGTAACCGGTGGTAAAAGCAGCAATACTAATGCCGTGAAAAGCACGCAGCAGCATCAACAAAGGAATCGATTTTACTACCAAAAAACCAAAAGGTGCGATCGCTGCTACCAGTGTACCAATGAGCAAGACAATCTTACGACCTCGCCGATCCGCCGTCTTTCCCAACCAAGGACGAGATAGCAACAACCCGATGGCAAAACTACCCATGACAATGCCAATTTGCTGCTTAGTTGCGCCCACATGCTCAATGTAGAGCGGTAGCGTTGGTAGTAACGAACCCATACTAGACCAGAATAATAAACCTGCTGTAAATAAAATCAGCAGGTTTCGCCGCAATTGGGCATCAAATGTGCGAAATAGTTTCACGGTAGATGCAAGTTAATGTTTAGTTTTTTTAAGCTTTCGGTGCTGTTGGTCAATTCTAACGTTTTACATAAAGTGGCGATCGCCAAACAGCATATTAAATGAACCAGACAACTGATTAGACATCGACCGCTCTTTTATAAACCCCGCCGTTAACGGCGGGGTCTTTATGCATTGTCCGAAACCCTTGATTAGACGTAGCACAGAATAGTCTCTACGTATGACTCTGGAGACATCTACTATATACGTTATTTATTAGACCAGTCCCCCAACCAACGATTACTTCTTTTTTTGGGATAGTGCCTATTAGATAGCTCACCCTCTTGACATGATGGCTGATATTAGAACCTTTATACGCGATGCGAACTGGAAGGAGCTAGATTAAATCGTCAAATTCTTGGCTAAAGTTATTCATGGTTGCTCAAAGCGAGAAAGTTGACAGCGTTATAAATTGCTGGTATTCTTGAACCAGTGCCGAAAACCAAGGCATAATTATCCG
>NZ_JAOWRF010000365.1 GCF_025753815.1 Plectonema radiosum NIES-515
TCCCCACTCCCCCCTCCCTTCCCCGTTTGGAATGACGAACTTTATCTAGAATTCCATCGTGGATGCTATACCACCCACGCTGATCAAAAACGTTGGAATCGTCGTTGTGAAGGATTATTGTATGAAGCTGAAGTTTTTGCGGCTTTGGCGACAATCATCTGTAAAGCTATCTATCCGAAAGCGGAGATAGAAGCAGCTTGGAAAAAGGTGTTATTTAACCAGTTTCACGATATTTTGCCCGGTTCTTCCATTAGGGAAGTTTATACGGATGCACTTCCAACTTGGCAGGAAGTCCAACAAGTTGGATCAAAGATATTGCAAAATTCATTGAGTGCGATCGCATCTCACATGACTCTACCAGAACCACCACAGCCTGACTGTTTACCCATTTTTGTCTTTAATTCCCTTAATTGGCAGCGTTCTGAGGTAGTTGTTGTTGATTTACCTGATTCTTTTTCAGGCGCTTGCGTATACAATTTGGCTGGCGTTGTCTTGCCTTGTCAACTTAGAGAACCCTCTGAGCTTATTTTCGTTGCTCAGGATATCCCCTCTCTTGGCTATCGCATTTTCTGGCTCTGTCCTCTTAACCCTAAAAATGACCATAGCAGTGCACATCCTGATGATAGCAAAACGGGTTTGCGAAAGCAAGAACATTTTTACCCAAAAAGATTGACTTTAGAAAATGAGTTTTTGAGAGTCATTGTTGATGAAGAAAATGGTGATTTATCTAGTATTTTTGACAAGGTAAATTATCGAGAAGTTCTTTCTCAAGCAGGTGGTAATCAATTACAAGCTTTCCAAGATAGCGGACAATATTGGGATGCTTGGAATATCGATCCAAATTATGCCGAGCATCCTTTACCACCAACGCAGCTTAAATCAATTCAATGGTTAGAACAAGGTCTAGTCCAAAATCGCCTGCGGGTGGTGCGTCAATTAGGAAAATCAGAATTTTGTCAAGATTACATCTTAGAAGCTGGTTCACCCGTGCTGAAAATTGCCACCACTGTTAATTGGCAAGAAAGTCAAGTTTTGGTGAAAGCAGCTTTTCCTCTGAATGTCGAAGTTGATTTTGCTACCTTTGAAATTCCTTGTGGTGCAATTCGGCGTCCAACTAAACGCGAAACCCCAGCAGAAAAAGCCAAATGGGAAGTCCCAGCTTTACGTTGGGCTGATTTAACTGAGGAACAAGATAAATGTATTTACGGTGTAAGTTTACTGAATGATTGTAAATATGGTTACGACAGTCAACCCCAGCAATTACGACTAACACTATTACGCAGTCCCAAATGGCCTGACCCAGAAGCTGACCGGGGCTTTCATGAATTTACCTATGCCTTGTATCCCCACGCTGGTAGTTGGGAGTCTGCTCATACTGTAAGGCGTGGGTATGAATTGAATACTCCATTGCAAGTTATCTTAAAGCCAGCCAGAACTGCAAATTCAAAACTCAAGGCGGCTGAAAGCATGAGTTTCTTGAATTTATCCGCTGAGAACTTAATTTTAATGGCGTTTAAGCAAGGCGAAGATAACCAACAGTGGATTCTCCGGTGTTATGAATGTCACGGAGAAACCGCTGAGTTGGCTTTGACAAGCGATTTGAAGTTAAGTTTAGCAGATTCAGTGGATTTGTTGGAACGCTATTTGTCCACCGCTGAATCCTCATCTCATAGCATAAAGCCTTGGAAAATCTTGAGTTTCAAAGTCATTTCTGAGCTTTGATGTCTTCCTACGTAGTCAGCGCTTCAGCGCTGGTTGATCTACAGCGCTGAAGCGCCGACTACGAATGATTCTAATCTTCGTGGTCATCAAAAGGATCGTTTAATTGCTTGCTTGGAGGACCAAAAGAAGTATAAATCGATGCGACGGTGATGGCGACCACCCCTGCACAAACAGAAATGATAAGAACTGTTGCGGGTTCCATAATCAAAAAATAAATTATGAGTGCTATTCTTATAGAATATTACAGAAGATTAAAAAAAGATGAGTGCAACTCAAATTTAAAGGTGAATTATGGCACAACGGACTAGGTTGGGAGATATCCTCAGACCATTGAACTCTGAGTATGGTAAAGTAGCCCCCGGTTGGGCTACGACTCCTGTGATGGGTATTTTTATGCTGTTATTTTTGGTGTTTTTGCTGATTATTCTCCAAGTTTACAACTCCTCACTACTGATTCAGGATGTAAACGTAGATTGGCGGAGTTTAGGCAGCTAAGTAATGCGATATGGCTTCATCTTGCGTAGTGCGAGCGATCGCACTTGACCCGGCTTGTCCGGGTTTTTTTATAATTGGTTGATAGTTGTTGGTTGTTTGTAGTAAAAAAGTACTTATAACCACTATCCACTATCCACTATCCATTTACGTTTAAAGGATGAAAAATCATGAATATATTTGGTATTGGTTTGCCGGAAATGGGTCTAATTATGGTAGTAGCGCTGTTAATCTTTGGTCCAAAGAAGCTACCAGAAATTGGACGTAGTATGGGTAAGGCAATTCGTGGCTTTCAAGAAGCTTCGTCGGAGTTTCAAAATGAGTTTAAGCGGGAAGCTGAAAAATTGGAAGAAGCTGTGAAAACTACTGCTGAACTTGAACCGAAGCAAATTGAAGCATCTTCAACACAGAAAGATACTGCTAGTTCTTCCCAACAAAGCTAAAGGCAAAATGACAGAAGCTGTGACGATGGTAATTCCCCAGCTAATTGTCGGTTTGGGGAATCCAGAACCTAAGTACGATAAAACACGCCATAATATCGGCTTTGCAGCTGTGGATGCTCTATCTCGTTCTTGGAAGATTCCTTTGGGGGAAAATCGCAAGTTTCAGGGTGAATTTGGCGAAGGAATTGCACCAAATAGAGAGAAAATCCGGTTGCTAAAACCACTTACTTATATGAATCTCTCCGGACAGTCAATGCAAGCGGTGATAAATTGGTACAAATTGCCGCCTGAGTCGGTGCTGGTGATTTATGATGATATGGATTTACCTTTAGGAAAAACTCGCTTGCGGTTATCTGGTTCCGCTGGGGGACATAATGGAATGAAAAGCGCGATCGCTCATCTTGGCACTCAAAACTTTCCCCGTTTGCGAATCGGCATTGGTAAACCAAAAAATCCTGATTGTAGCGATGATTCTAATACTGTATCCCACGTTCTGGGGCGATTTTCTGCCAGCGAAACTAAATTGATGTCCGAGGTTCTCCAATTCGTGGTTGAGTGTGTAGAACTCAGCCTGAAGCAAGGAGTAGAAAAGGCGATGAATCGCTGTAATAGCTATACTGTTACAGGCTCACAATCTTGAGTTATTGATAAGTAGATGGGCATAAATAAACGCTCCTTAACGTAGTAACGGCTTTAGCCGTTAGAATCCAAGAGCGACGAGCGGTAAACCGCTCACTACGAATCAAAAGAGGCTAAAATTTATTGTATATCGTTCGCTATGCAGGCGCACTCACACCCCAAGAAGGGGTGCGATCGCTTAGTTTGTTTAAAAATGATATTGAATGCGCTGTGGCTTGTTTAATATTATTTCATCAAGCAACCCCAGCACAAAATAGGTTTATTTAAAACGGCGTTTGCGTCTAGCTGCTACTGCTTTACGTTTGCGTTTTTCTATGGGTGTTTCAAAGTGGCGATGATACTTCACGTCGGCTAAGATTCCAGCTTTGGAAACCTGGCGTTTAAAGCGACGTAGAGCCGAATCTATGCCTTCGTTGTCTCCTAAAACCACTTGGGTCATTCTGACTTGTTCCTCATTATGAATAATTTCCATTGTAATAGTAGCCTCAATTTGATTGAAACTGCTTTTTTCATAATGATGACTAGACACAATTTATTGTGCCCAAGTTGGTTTTATGCACTTACTGGTAGTAAAATTACTACTCAGTTACAATCATTTTCTATGGGATGTTGGAGAAAAGCAACTTTAATGCTGAATTGGTAATTCTTCTGCTATATAAAACCTAGACAAGTCTAGACATTTACTTCTTACTTCAACGGGAGCATGGGAGCGGTTATCCCTCAGTAAGCTTTCACGCTTTAGCCAAACGTGATAAATTAATCGCTCCACCGATTATGTCTTATTCTATGATATCAGGCTCTTGGTCAAATGTTTTGATGGCAAGAGCTAGTTGATAGAGATGGCGACGGGGTAAGGATGTAACTTTTGCTAACTCACGGCTAGCTTGCGATCGCGATATTCCCTGACTCATAATCGCGATTAATTCTGCTTTTAATTCGGCTTCACTCAGTTGCGGTTTATCGGGTGGAATTCCCCCCACTACTAAGGTATACTCTCCAATTGGTTCGCGATTTTGATAACTCGCTTTCGCTTCACCAATTGTTCCCCGCCAAAATTCTTCATGTAACTTTGTTAACTCCCGTGCCAAGACAATTTGCCGATCGCTTCCAAATATTTCTGCTAAATTTTGTAAAGTCTCTTGCAATCGGTGCGGCGATTCGTAGAAAATCATAGTGCGAGATTCTGTCTGTAGAGACTCTAAATGCTCTTGCCGTTGTTGAGCTTTTGTCGGCAAAAAGCCTTCAAAAACAAACTTATCTGTAGGCAACCCCGCTGCACTCAAAGCTGTAATTGCAGCAGTAGCACCAGGAATTGGTACTATTGGTAAATGCGCTTCAATACAAGCTTTCACCAATTCATATCCCGGATCGGAAATTAGGGGAATACCTGCATCTGTCACCAGAGCGATCGCTTGACCGTTCTTTAAATGCTCTAATAATTCCGGGATGCGACTTTGACGATTATGCTCGTGGTAACTTATCTGTGGTGTTTTAACTAGAAAATGTTGTAACAGTTTACCAGTATGGCGCGTGTCTTCTGCCGCAATTATATCTACAGTTTGCAAAATTCGCACCGCCCGAAAAGTCATATCTTCCAGATTGCCAATTGGTGTCCCGACGATGTAAAGTGTTCCTGGTTTAGGATCGGTTTGCATTATTCATTTTTTTGGTTGTTAGTCAACACTCAACAGTCTACAGTTATCCACTAACTATTAACATTCAGTAGACCGAAAAGTTCTGCGATCGCTCTGTGACAATGACCTTAGAGCTATCTTCGATAAAGTCGAACTTAGATATACTAGAATAACCTATACAATTTATGAAAGAAGTTACTGAAACTATTTAGGCTCATGGCAACCACATCTAATGTTCAAGTGACAATTTCCCTATCAGATCCGGATTTAGATGACCAAGAGTTGCAAGCAGAAGTGGAAAATTTGCTACCCCAGGTTAGAGAGGTGGATGGGGTAGAAGAAGCAGATTTAGTGGCAGTTACAGAAA
>NZ_JAOWRF010000184.1 GCF_025753815.1 Plectonema radiosum NIES-515
CGCTGAATGCTAGGCAAATCCAAGGACGCATACCTAAGCGGTAAGAAAGTTCCCATTCACGACCGAGGTAGCAGAATACGCCGATCAAGAAGTGGAATACTACCAATTGGTAAGGACCACCGTTGTATAACCACTCATCTAAGGAAGCAGCTTCCCAAATTGGGTAGAAGTGCAAGCCAATTGCGTTAGAAGAAGGAACAACTGCACCAGAAATGATGTTGTTTCCGTAAATCAAGGAACCTGCTACGGGTTCACGGATACCATCGATGTCTACTGGAGGTGCTGCGATGAACGCAATGATGAAGCAGGTGGTTGCAGCTAGCAAGGTGGGGATCATCAATACACCGAACCAACCGATGTATAGACGGTTTTCTGTGCTGGTGATCCAGGTACAGAAGCGTTCCCAAACGTTGGCGCTTTGGCGCTGTTGTAAGGTTGTGGTCATGAGTTTATGATTGCGATTAAAAGATGTATGTATCAGTCGGTGTTTAGTCGGCTGTATTCATATACTAAGACAATTTACAAATTGTTACAAGGGTTTGAAGTTGAGTAATTCTTACCTACGCAATTAGCTTTACTTATCAGTGGGGCATTGGTTGCTTCAGCACTCCTACGCATTAGACATGTTCCTACTTTTTTGGTCAGTGGTAGTGCGATCGCTGCAAATGCATATTTTATTTTAAGGATGCGATCGCCCGCAAGTGGAGGTTAATAAATATTGAGCCACTCCCCCGCGCGTGAAAACGGGGGATTCAGGCATCAGACAGAGATTGCAGTCTGGGACTGTCTAACATCTCCTACGCCTAGAGTCGAACTCCCGACTCTTTTAATATTCAAGCTGGCATTTTCATCTCGGTCATTTTCAGATTGACATGACGGACAACGCCAACGTCTAATTGATAAATCCAAAGATTCTAAAGCATGACCACAGCAAGAACAGGTTTTGCTTGAAGGATACCAAGGGTCAATGTAGACTACCTGCTTCCCTTTTTTTAATGCAACCCATTCAAGAATCTCTAAGAATTCCCTAAATGCTAGGTCGCCTATTTTTCGTCCCCAAAGACGCTGCATCCCTTTGAGATTTAATGTCTCAAAACACAACACATCAAACAAACAAGTTAAGGATAAAGCTAGTTTCCACTCACCTATCGCGTCTACGGTTTGCGACATCTTCATGCTTACGAACAAGGTTTTTTCGTGCGCGTTCTCGCGTTGTTGAACCGCTTCTGTTTCTTGGAATGCTGGCGACACGAATACTTTATATCGTTTAGGGATTGTTTGAGAAATAGTGGCGACTCAATATTGAACCCTTCAGAACAGGTGAGAAATGTCTTTAGACCAAAATCAAATCCCGCTATTTTACCAGTCGTGAATTTGATTTCAAGCGAGTTGCCACTATCAACGACAATAACCATAAACAACTCACCCAATGGGGTACGCTTAATGGTAAGAATTTACCAGTTGATAATGTGCGTAACGCATCAATAATATTATGTAATTAAAATGACATATCATTAACGCGCTTGACCCTTACCACCAACTCGCCGCCAAGAATTTCGATAAGGCGTTTGACAGTGCCGTGCTTAGTGTGGTCGGGGTCGCTTAGAGCTTTACGCATCAGTGACCCATACTTTTTGATGGCTTCGTCGCCTGAGAGTTCAGGTGATTCATGCTTGCCGTATTCACGAGCCAGGTCAGAAATGTTCCAATCTTTTTCATCTAATAGTTTTTGTAATACACTCATGCTATGGATTCGCATAATACTGCTATTTCATTTTAAGTTGTAGCCGTCGAGGACTACCACCTAACTTATGGGGATAATCAGTTTTTAAGAGCTCGTGCCGTTAATGTGGGGTCGAAACGTTAGGTTTATTCTCTCTTTCAAAGCGCGTGAGGTTTTTGGCAGTTGATGAACCCAATTTTCTTGGCACCCTGGTTTCATTAGCAATAAACTGCCATGTTCGAGCCAAAAATCGGTTATACTTTCACCGCTATGAGGACGCATTTGGAATTTGCGTTCTTGTCCCAGACTGATTTCGGCGATCGCCGGCGTTTCTCCCATACTCGGCTCGTTGTCGTTGTGCCAGCCAACAGAATCAAGTCCTGTGCGGTAGCGGTTGCAAAGTACAATGTTAAATTGATAACCAGTTTGTGACTCAATGCGCGATCGCACCTCAGAAAGAGGACTTGTCCAACGTAGCGGTTCAAGCAACACCGACTTTGAGTAAACATAATTACAGCCTTCGTCACCGTACATGCATTCAAGACGGGGTACGGGTATAGTTTTACCCATAAGTCTGATATTGTTTTGTTCCCAGGCAAGCTGCTGACAATGTTTGTATAATTTGTCTGCAAGAGTTGTTTCTAGAAAATTTGGTATGTATTCAACAGGTGGTAGATTGTTTTCACTCATCAAATAAAGTTAGTTGTTGCATTATTTAGTCCTCTAGGACGGGCTGTGTAACAGAAGGCAAACTTAGCTGAAGAGAATTAATTTCAGTCGGGTGTTCCCGTTCAATCCACCTAAAAGCGTGGGCTAAATTGTTAACTAATTCCTGCCAACTTTTAGGTGCTGTCAGCATATGCGAATTTTGAAGAGCCGCATATTGATTTAGTAGGTGAGCTAAATCAATCATGTGCGAATAAACATCAAAGGCTAGTTGATTGCAGCTATAACGAATTCGCTTTTTTGCTTTAAGAGGTAAAACGTTCCAGAAAATGCTGTTTCTTACTTTGCGATATTCATGCGAGAGAGCGATCGCTTTTTCTAAATGCTGCCTTGCGCTCTCTAGCTCTGGGTCGTCAGGGAAATTATGAAGTGCTACCACCATTGCACAATGAGCAGCTTGCATATTGATTAAATTCCATATATGCGATCTGGATAGTGTGTTGTAAATTCCCTCATATTCTGGGGGATGCAGGAGAATTAGTGGCGGCTAAAAACGTAGGTTTCGTGATATCCAACTTCTACCGAGTGGTAAGAATCGATAAACCAATCACGGGCGATCGCACTCCAATCAATGTAAGATTCATTGATGTTTAACTCTTCTAGCTGTTTCAGCCTGCCGCACTCATCCCACATTTGATAAACAAAATCTTCCTCGTCCTGATATTGCCCCATATAACAGTCTTGAAAGTCTTCAGCACTCGTATCGCTGCCGTAATGCTGGTAATAAACTGCGAAAGCTTTGCCGTGTTCTTTGAGTAGCTCGGCTAACTCTGCAATGCGCTCTATCGATTCATGCTCACCGCTTATGGCAGCAGATTTTTTAATGAACTTGGGACACCACACCAACTCGCGGGGGTCGTAGCCTTGGGATTGGGCGATCGCGCTTCTGGCAGTTTTTGAGTGAACCACTGCGACCGCTTTTGCTGTTCTTGATGAGAGTGTAATAAACAATACCCTTGGGAACATCGCCGAAGACAGGAGTCAGCCAAATTTGCCCTTGGGCAATGCGTCCACCCATGTATTCACTAACACGCCGCGAAAAGTGAACAACAAAGAATTCGAGCTTAGAACCATATTCGGTTTCGCCAACTGTCCAGCATCCGCTCTTGCAGTCGTTCTTAAGAAACACTGCCATTTCTGGGATGACTAAGCCGGTGTTTTTGGGTGTGGATTCAAAAAATTTATGACGAGCCATGATTTTTAATTACCCCAGCTGCATGACTGGGGTGCTACTGGTTTAGAAGTGTTCAAAAGTTACTATGAGCGGAAGTAAAGCCAATTGCTAGCTGATAATCGCGGTCATGCCAGCCAAGCATGTACCATTCACTATCTGGGTACTGCGGCGGTAGTCTATAACTGCGATCGCTCGATGAGCAGGGAATTATCCGCATTGGGGCATGGGTAGATGCCGGGGATATATTAGTCGGAAAAGTGACGCCGAAGGGTGAATCTGACCAACCACCAGAAGAAAAGTTGCTGCGAGCAATTTTTGGTGAAAAGGCGCGGGATGTGCGCGATAACTCATTGCGAGTGCCCAATGGTGAAAAAGGTCGCGTGGTTGATGTGCGCTTATTTACGCGCACATCAAGGCGACGAATTGCCACCAGGGGCGAATATGGTGGTGCGGGTTTATGTAGCGCAGAAGCGGAAAATTCAAGTTGGCGACAAAATGGCAGGACGCCACGGGAATAAGGGAATTATTTCTCGCATCCTCCCGTTGGAAGATATGCCTTATTTGCCCGATGGGTCGCCGGTAGACATTGTGCTGAATCCGTTGGATGTGCCCAGCCGGATGAATGTGGGGCAGGTGTTTGAGTGTTTGTTAGGTTGGGCTGGTCACACCTTGGGAGTGCGCTTTAAGATTACGCCTTTTGATGAAATGTATGGAGAGGAGGAATCGCGGCGGATTGTGCATGGGCTGAGAAATTTAATTTCTTGGGCGTTCACCAATTGTGGCACGGCGCGAACGGCGGTGATGGCGGATAAGTTAAAAGATTTGGGCTTTCGCTACGCCACCAAAGCCGGGGTTTCGATTAGCGCTCTTTTATTACTCTCGCCAGATTAAATTTGAAACCCTATTTTCAGGTTAGTCCAAGGTAGGCGGACGAGCGTTTGTGTAGCCGCGACTTCCAGTCGTCAGGGCTTCATAATTATTATTCTCTCTCCAGAGTCATATAAGAGGGTTAGTGTAGATGATTTGATGATTCCGCCAAGTAAGCGATCGCTCCTCGAAGCGCCAGAAGCCGAAATTCGCGCCACGGAAGAACGCTATCCACGTGGCGAAATCACGGAAGTTGAACGTTTTCAGAAGGTAATTGATACCTGGAATAGTACATCAGAAGCCCTAAAAGATGAAGTGGTGAAGCACTTTAAGAGTACTAACCCGCTGAACTCAGTATATATGATGGCGTTTTCTGGTGCGCGGGGTAACATCTCCCAGGTGCGCCAATTGGTGGGAATGCGCGGGTTGATGGCAGATCCCCAAGGGGAAATTATCGACTTGCCGATTAAAACCAACTTCCGGGAAGGATTGACCGTCACCGAATATATTATTTCTTCTTACGGCGCTCGTAAGGGGTTGGTAGATACGGCATTAAGAACTGCCGACTCTGGATATCTCACCCGTCGTTTGGTGGATGTATCCCAAGATGTAATTATCCGTGAATTTGACTGCGGCACATCGCGAGGGCTGACCCTGGGGTCAATGACAGAAGGTGGCAAAATCCTGATTCCCATCGGCACCCGCTTGATGGGACGGGTAGTGGGGGAAGATGTAATTCATCCCACCA
>NZ_JAOWRF010000204.1 GCF_025753815.1 Plectonema radiosum NIES-515
CCTATCCCCCCCTCTCCCCCTCCTTATTTAAGTCAGACAAGCACGAAAATCTTCTCTAAGTTTGGCTTCGTCGAGATTGCGACCGATGAAGACAAGTTGGTTTTTGCGGGTTTCGTTTGCTTTCCAGGGGCGATCGCCTTTACCATCAAATATCATATGCACGCCTTGGAACACAAATCGATTATCTTCGCCGGCGATATTCAAAATGCCTTTCATCCGGAAGATATCTGGTCCTTGGGTACGTAATAACTCTGAGAGCCAATTGTTTAATTTTTGTCCATCCACTTCGCCTAGTTCTACCAAAGCTACAGAATACACGCTTTCATCATGTACGTGAGCATCTTCACCTAAGAAATTTGGGTCAATTTCTAAAGCGCGATCCAAATCAAAGGCTTTTACACCCAATAAAGCGTCCATTCCTAACTCAGAGTTGCGGGTACGGTGAATTTTGGCGATCGCATTCATCGACCGAATCCGCTTTTCTAATTCATCCAACTCAGATGGTGCTACCAAATCAGTTTTATTCAACAAAATCACATCCGCAAAGGCAATTTGCTCTTGTGCTTCGTCTGCATCCCAATGTTGCCAAATATGCTTGGCATCGACAACTGTCACCACTGCATCCAAAGACAGCAAGCTTTGCATATCTTCATCAACAAAGAACGTCTGAATCACTGGTGCGGGGTCTGCTAATCCAGTAGTTTCAATCACCAAATGGTCAAATTTATCACGACGCTTCATCAAATTGCCGATGATGCGAATTAAGTCACCCCTCACTGTACAACAGATGCAGCCGTTGTTCATTTCAAAAATTTCTTCATCCGCATCAATAATTAATTGATTATCAATGCCTACTTCCCCAAATTCATTGACGATGACAGCGACTTTCTTGCCGTGTTCGTAGGTGAGGATGTGATTGAGAAGTGTTGTTTTCCCTGCACCCAGATAGCCCGTCAAAACGGTTACAGGCACTGTATTCGGTGTTTCCGTAAACATACTCTGAATGCCTTTTTTATTTAATGATAATCATTATCTTGCTCATGATAGCGTCTTTAAGAACGGTAAGACTTCTTGAAGAACTACTTCTGGGTATTCTTCATGCAGTCCTAGAGATCCGGGAATAACTGCGCTTCTTACGCTTGGTAAAGCTGCTATTGCTTCCATATCTGCTTTTGATTTGGGGGGACTAGATTCCCCAATTATCACCATCAGCGGCACAGACAAGCGCTTTGCAAGAGCGAGAAAATCATCTTGGCTGTGTACTGCGTCGAGGTTGCCGGTAACGAAAGCTGCGGGAGCAAATCTTGCTCCTGGCTTTTGAGTGTTGCGCCACTTATGCTGAATGAAGCTGGGTGTGAGTATAGCAGGGTCAGCGTAGACGTGGCGACGGTACATCAAACTTAAGAAAGATGGTGTAGTGTTGAGCTTGTAGAGAGCTTGACCGAGAATAGGCGATCGCACTAATCCTCTGACCATACCCGCAATCTGCTGACTTGCCCCCATTGTCGGCAAAGGACCTCTCCAAGTCGGTGCTAACAATACAACAGCAGAAACAACATCTGGCTGATTAACAGCTAATTGCAGCACATAACTGGCAGCATGTCCAGCCCCAATTACTGTAATTGGCGTATTAAAAACAGATTTAACAAAATTTTGCAGAAATTGGTGATATAATTCAGGTCGATAATCTAAACTAGCGCGTGACGATTCTCCAAAACCAAGCCAATCTACAGCGACAACTTGAAAATGTGGAGATAAAAGCTTGGCAAGTTCCCCCATTTCCGATCGCATGGAAACAGTACTGAAAGCTGGAAGCAATAATATCGGTGAACCTGTACCCAAAGTTTCATAAACAACGCGCAATTGCTGGTTTTCCAAGGAACAGAAATATTCTTGAACTACACCACCAATGCCGACAGGGGGAGATAATAAATCAGTTGACATCAGACTAAATTTTAGTATTTATTAAATTGTGTATGGGGCATCGGGCATTGGGAAAAAAGAACTATTTGCCTCATCTCCCCCCAGTTCCCCTTAGATATAGGAGTGAAAATGAACTATGCGTTGTCCACAACCCTTGTAGAGACGCGAAATTTCGCGTCTCTACATTGTTTTCCAACAGATGTCTCTTGTCCCCCAGTCGTTTAATTAGAAATATCTAACTTACATTCGAGGGCTTTTTTTTGCATAGTTTTGAAAATGTTGTAAAACCCATTAGCACGGGAAGGTGTCAGGCTAACATTTAAACCAGTTTCTTGGATAAAATCTGGAGTTAGTTGGACAATTTCCGTAGGTGTTAGTCCATTCAACCCTTCAGCCAAAAGCCCTACTAATCCTTTCGTTAACTGAGAATCAGAATCACCTTGAAAAACCACTTGATCGTCATGCAGGTTTGCTGTGATATAAACCTGAGAAACGCAACCAGGAACTTTGTTTTCTGGTATTTTATCAGATAAAGGAAACTCTTTGAGCTTTTGTCCGTACCAGATTAACTGTTCGTAGCGTCGCTTCGGTTCAGAAGCGCGTTGAAAGCGTTGGACTATTTTAGCAAGAGCTGGTGGCAAGGAGTCTATAGTCGAGGACATAACAAAGGCAGGAAATAATCGCTATCACCTTGAGTTTAGATTATCCTTGGGATGTTGGTTGGTGCTAAATAAGAATTTAGTCTTTCTGAATTCACAAGTCAGAATATATTTAAGTACTTTGTAATACTATTAGCCTTGTGTAAACTACTAGGCAGATTTTAGCGATATGAGTCTTAAACCTTTATTCATCAGCAGCTTCGCTCAGAATAATTTAGCAATTCTGACTTTTTAATTCTTTATTTATATTTTTAGAATGTCATATTACACACATTTAAGTCAGTGTTACTAGTGATTTGCTCCTTTGTGCAGTTTAAAAGTTTGAGCATCCCAAGCCCAAAGTTGATAATCTTCATCTTGGGGTCGTTGGTAAAAGATCCGGTATCCGGCATCAATACTCGCACGCTTGCTAGCAAATAGTAGCTTCATAATCATTTCTTCTGTCTGTACAAGCATTTCGCACTCGTAATATTTGACATTTGAAATGGTGCGGATTCCCTTATATTTTAAGGTTTCACAGTAAAACTCAATATTTTTGTCTTTTTGCCAAGCAAAATTAGCGGTTCCGTTGTCAGCTAAAACGAATGTTCCGATGTTGGGTGCGAGGTAGACTATGTTGGGCGGTGGACTAGCGGCAAAGTTATAGTCTACAATCGTCGTGCCAAAGGTTTGGAGAAACATAAGAATTATTAAAATAAGTTTTCTGTCTCCTCATTTTGGGTAAACCGTAGATTTTCTGACAGTACCCTTAAGAGTACCTTTTTTGATATATCCTTCGTGCAACTGTCGTGTGGGGTGTGGAAAGCTAATACGATAGAAAAAAAGCACACACGCATCGACAATAAAGTGAGAAAGAGCAAGACCTTCACGAAGAGGGGACTCATGTTAAAGGGGTTCATGGGAAAGGAAAGGAAAAGAAAAACTTGATGCGTGTTTTAAACAATTCCATCCCTTTACCCTTTTTTCCTTTCCCATGAACCCCCTGACTTGGTAATTGTATGAAGTTATGACAAAATATGTAAATTATTGATGCAAATTCCCAGTTTCCGGTTGAATTTGTTTGCAAAAAATTCAGATTATATTTTTATTCAATAAAAATTTTGGAGTAAATCAGTTGATTACATCCACCTTGCTTGCTACTTTTGCCACAACACCGTTGCAATGGAGTCCGACAGTTGGGATAATTATGATTCTCTGCAATGTGATTGCGATCGCCTTCGGGAAATCGACTATTAGCTATCCCCAATCAGAACCAGCTTTGCCTTCATCCAAGTTTTTTGGTGGTTTTGGTTTACCTACGCTATTAGCAACTACTTCCTTTGGTCATCTCTTAGGTGTAGGGGTAATCTTAGGACTGCATAACCTCGGTAGACTCTAAAATTTTGGCTAATTTAGTCTGAATTTGATTATTTTGAGACAAAAAAAGAGCCAGAGAGTAACTTTTCTGGCTCTTTTTCGGTAATTATCGCAAATTTAGCTATCCCCAAAAAGAAACCTCACATCTCAACCGATCCATAACTTGTGTAATTTCAGGGCTTTCATCAGTTTCAGGTGAATTTGGCAAAATATTTCCCCATTTTCTTTTGTTTCGCACTCTTGACTAGGTTAAGGACAAGCGATCGGAAAATAACGTCTGTAGAGTTCAGGTAAAAAAACTGACATTGTTGGTTAATTAATATCTAAAAAAGTTATTAAATATAAATAACGCTAAAACTAAACATGTATCAGATTAATAGATATGAAAAAGTTAAAAATGAGCATTTATCAAATAAAAACAAAGATGCCATTTTGGCAACTAACCTCTAAATTAGTTAGCTAAATTAGATGAAGATAAACGACTTCAAGGGTGTTGTTATCAGGGAAGACAGGCTACTAATTTTGCCTAAAAAATACTTTCAAAAAAGTATTTTTTAGGCAAACAACTAGAACATCTAAGAGTTCAAAACTACTTAGATTAGCAAACAAATATTAATAACAAAGTTTGACATTTGCTGCATTAGGAAGTTTAATTCTCTACAGGCGTTGTCGTTAGCGTACCATTAGCCCCCAAAAGAACAGACAACGTTAGCAAATATTCCTAAACGCTTCAGCGGCAAATAAAAGAGTGGGAGTTTGAAAGCGAATGATATGCTTCCTCCCACTCTTTTTTTATGGGGAGCAATGCAAAACTATTTTCCAAATACTTAAATAGCTGCATTTTGTCGATATAAAGCAAAAATGAATTTAATTTTGCTACTATTGATACGAATTAAACTATTTGAAAAAGTTGCCAAAATGGCAACCATGCTTAAAGCAAATCAGTTAAATTATTAAACATAAGGAACTTCAAGGGTGTGGTTATCTTTCTTGAGTTACGCTTCTGGAATAATTTTGATGATGCACCTTCTACCAACCAAATTTTGGACGCAAATAATTTATATCTAATTTAGATATATAATCAAGTTTCCATTTGCTGCACCAGGAATATTAAGCGCATACGGGCGTTGTTTTTGTTCGACACATTAGCCCCCTAAATAAAGCGCATCGTCCGTAAATATTTCTGAACGCTTCAGCGGCAAATGAAAGAGTGGGAGATTGAAAGCGAATGATATGCTTCCTCCCACTCTTTTTTTATGGGGAGCAATGCAAAACTATTTTCCCAACAC
>NZ_JAOWRF010000124.1 GCF_025753815.1 Plectonema radiosum NIES-515
TACTTGAATATGGCATTTTTTCTCTTCTCAACACTCCTGTTTTGAAATCAATATTTAAGGTTGTATTAGCTGGCGATCGCTGTCTAGTATAACCTTTTTCCAAAAAGATCCCAAATGGGTTCTATACAAAAAGGCAGTAGCCTTATTTAAAAGTATTCCCATATCAACCCGAAAATATTTCTATGCTAGAGAATATCCTGTATACTGCCTAAGTTCAGGTTCTCGAAAACCTAATACAATGTGGTCTTTAGGAATTCCAGCTTCTGTCAAGTCCGTGGCTATACCATGTTCAGTTCCATCGCGCTGAATCCAGATTTTGCCATTGATGATGTCGATATGAACTATACAACCATGAAAGAATGCGTTCTCCATCCCATCCCAATACGGTTCGGTTAACGTATGTAGAGACGTTGCACAAGATAAGTCTCTACAAGGGTTTTGGGTTCACAAATATTCTTAACCGAACCGTATTGCATCCCATCCCACATTTACCAGTAAATAACGGTTATTTGTACTATCAAAAACAACTTCGCTTTTAATCTCACCGTATGCATAGGGAATAGCAGCATACTCGGAAAGAATCTTCAGGGTAATTTGCCGATAACTTTCTAGGGTATCCATTTGAGAATAACCTCTGTGTGAGGGTCAAATACAATTAACTTGACACGACCTTTATTTAATAATAGTTTACCAATCGGTTCTTCAAACAAATCGGTGTAAACTGCCGAAGCGGATAGCAACGTATAAAACTCGTTCTGGCTCTCGTTCTTAAAGAATATCATAATAAAGAATGTACTGTCCCAGTGCTTTTTCTAAGTCATCGATATCAGAACGACCAACAAAACTTTTGATTTCGACTGCTATCTTTCGTTCTGCGTTTTCAGCACCGATGAGTTGCTCTGCACCTAAGTCTACATATAAATCTTTTTTGCCCCACTCAAGTCTTAAAGGATCGTGAGTAATCGTCCATCCATCCTTGAGTAGGGCATTTTTGACAGTGTTGTGGTAAATATCGCGTGAAGGCATTTAAATTTCTCTTATTGACTTAATTTTATACCATGCGATCGCTTTTCCACCTTAAACATCCTCTGTCACATCAAACACAACTTTTAACGAGACTTAAACAAAAAATAAAAGAAAAACAGGGGATAATGCTTTACTAGCATAGTTTTTACATCAAAGTAACATCCGATCGTTGTTAGATATATCTGAATCTGACATAATTAATAAAGCCCTTAGATGTTTTCTTGGTTTGGGTATTGATAACGACTGCAATACTTACCAAACTGAATTAAACATTCTCAAAAATAGAATTGATAAATTAATCAAAGTTAACAATCTTAAAGAGGCTTAATTATGAAAACCGAACCCGAACGCGAACAATTAATTAAAGATATCAACGTCCTGCTAAATCAAGCTTACGATAGTACTTTAGATGAGATTTACGCACTACTTCTAAAAATAGAAGATGAAGAGGACGAAAACGATTTAAGAGCCTATCATACTGCTAAAAGTGATGTAGAAAATAGTAGTCTTATCGCATGGAACGAGATTAAAAAGGAAATTGCTAATGAAAGAAAAAAGGACGTAGCGTGACTTACGAAGTTAAATTTACTAAGGGTGCTAGAAAAATGTTTAAAAAACTATCTCAAGAATTACAAGACCGCATACAACCCAAAATAGATGAGTTGGCTATAGAACCACGTCCCAACAAAGTTAAAAAGTTACAGGGTGAACAAAATTCATATCGAATTAGAGTAGGCGATTATCGAGTTATATACGATATTTTCGATGATGTTTTATTGGTAAGTGTTGTGGAAGTCGGACATCGTAGTGAGGTATATAAAGATGAAAGTTGACAAACAAGAAAATCTTAGAGCTATCGTCTACAGTATGGACTTGCTGATACCAGGATTCTATTTTTGGTGTCCATATTTAAACAAGCCGAAGCAGAAAACAAAATCCCCCCAGTGCCAAAGAAAGCTCAGGGGAAGTGAGAAATAATGGTGCGTTACACTTCGTTAACGCACGCTACTTTACTAATGCCTACTTAATATATAAATAAATATATGCTTTACGGTAAATCCATTGTTGGTGAACCCCATGTATTGGGAATACCTAGTTCCTTTATTTTAAAGTATGCTTGTTGCATAACTTCTTGAGGTATTTCTTTTAATAGTGAACCAAATGGTAATGGATAGCCTTCTTTGGATTTCCTCTAAGACTAGGATTAGAAAATATATATATATAGCCTTGACTCATTTTTAAATTATTGTTTATTTATTATTTAAATAATAATCTTTTAAATATAAAGTTGGCAATTATTTTGTATCAATCAATGTAAATAAATCAAAAAGCAGCCCATAATTTTTTAGGGCTGCTTAGTGCAAAATTTCAGCCAAATCCTAATTAATCTTAAACGTTGATAAAATCGAATCCCGTGCATCCTTCAAAGTCTGAGTAATGGGATGCTTTGCCTGCAAAAATACCCGCGCACAATTGCGTCCCGGCATCCCAGAAATGGAACCACCGGGATGAGTTCCCGCACCAGTCAAAAATAGATTATCAATTGGTGTTTTGTAATTCGCTATTTCTGGCAAAGGACGGAAAAACACCATTTGATCTAAGGTCATATCAATGTGGTAATAATTACCTTTATATGCACCCAATCTTTCACCTAATTCGGCTGGACTTTCGACACGACGGGCGATAATTGAATTTTTCACATTAGGTGAATACTGCGCTAATTTATCAACTACCCTGTCTGCAACTTGATTTTTCAAATCATCTGTCCAACCCGTACCTTTTAAACCTGTGCCTTCTGCACCAGCGATTTGATAGGGGGCAAAAAACTCAATCCAGACTGTATGTTTGCCTGGAGGTGCTAATGATGGATCTAACGCGCTTGGCATTACTACATACATTGATGGGTCAGAATCGGGAATCTCTCCCAAGGTACATTTGCTATGAGCTTGTTCAACATGAGCAACGGAATCTGCAATTAAGATAGAACCAATTAAATACTCATCTTTGTGTTCGTGGTGTTCAAAACGTAGCGGTTCATCTAAAGCTAAATCTATCTTCAAGATAGTTTCGTTGTTGTTAACGATGCGACGTTCTAATCTTTCCCATAAATCTGGATCGACTGCATCGATATCGCTTTTATCAGTCATTTGCAAAAATAACCGTTTGGCATCAATGTTAGAAATGACGCCGTATTTAGCGCGATATTCTTTGCCACCAGCAACCCGCACACCAACGGCTTTTTTATCATCAATCATCACTTTGTCAACGTGCTGATCTGTGAGGATAACACCGCCTTTGCTGGTAACTAAATTTACTAAAGCTTGCACCAATGCACCAGTACCACCGCGAGGTCTAGCCATACCTGGATCGTGACGCATTGCCATCATTATTGCACCAATGGCGATGGTTTTTTGTGATGGTGGGGCACCGAGTTCAGCTGCAAGTCTTGCTAGGGGTGCTTTGAGAAATTCTGAATCAAACCACTCGTTGAGGAGATCCTCAGCGCTGGTTAGCATGGTGCGAACAAAGTCCAGCGTCTTCGATGGGGAACCAATGACAGAAAATAAATCTTTCAGCTTGGCGATGTCATAGTTACCCAAAATATCTAAAATTGACTTTGGCGGTGCGTTGAACATGGGAATCATTGCCCCTAGTGCGTGCTGCCAATATTTTGTATATTCTGCATATTTTTTGGCATCGCGATCGCTATAACGAGCAATTTCTGCACAAGTCTTTTCTAAAGACTTATGTCCTAAGAAATACTTGCCATCAGGATGTGGACAAAATGTAACTGGATCGCATTCTAAATATTCCAAGCCATATTTTTTTAATTCTAATTCTTCAACTACTGGCCCTAGGTGAATAAATTCATGGTCGATCGCGCAGAGATTAAATTTAAAACCCGGTGCTTCTGGTATACATTCTTCAGTTGTCGCTGCACCACCAGGCACAGAACGCTTTTCTAGTAACAGAACGCTATAACCAGCTTTTAACAAATAAGCTGCACAAACCAGCCCATTATGTCCCGCACCGATAATAACTACATCATAGCTTTCCATAATTGCAATATTGAGTTAAGTAACTCTATTAATATTACAAAAGATTAATAAATAATTACATCAATCGGCAGTTATATAAATCACTTTTTATTGTAAATAAAAGCAGAGTATCAACATCCGAATGCACAAAAGAACGCAGAAGTAAATGTCTAATACATTAGACATTAGACATTGGCGTGGAAAAAATGTAGAGACGCGAAATTTCGCGTCTCTACAAGGGTTCTAGGTAACGCATAATTAATTTCTACATTGAATATTTGCAGATTAAGAGTGTTTCAAGTGTTTATTTCACATTTTCGGTATTTGCTTAATATAAGCTTCTACCCAAGTTTTTATGCTTTCCTTTTGCACTTCCATATTTTTGATTTGCAACGCCATCCCATCCAGCTTAATATATGGTAAGTTCACAAGTTCTTTTATCTTCTGCATTAATGCCGTAACTATTTCCAGTGAAATACCATTTCCTTCAGTGCAAGTGAAACTTTCCAACATTATTGGTTGCGTCTGCGTGCGGGGACGAACCATAGCCATGAAACTTAATTCATTCGTATTACCTTTTTCGTGTATTGATACTGTTCCATTGCATTTTATTTTGCCATCCCCAGGTAAAAATATTTGTATTTCTTGCGGCTTCAAACTCACAATTTCACCATCTACATTCAAATCAAAAGTTGGGATTTTGCTGCGAATGTAGTTTGATGTCAAAGCGCGGTTAATATCTGCTTCTTTTAATACAACGCGAGCTATACTTTTTACTGGTTTATTCAGTTCAATTTCGCCAAAAATAGCACTTAAGAGATTGATATCAATTTTATCTGTTTGCAGTACTAATTCTTCTAGACGGACATCTTTTTGTACCACGAGTCCTTTACCTGAAAAAGAAACTCCATCCGCTTGTCCTTGAATTAGTTTCCACAGATCAGTTTGCACATCAACGTTTATTTTTTCTGCTTGATCCAATTGGCTAGACAACTGCATTTCTGCTGCTTTGCTAACCGCTTGTTCTTCCAAGCGTTGCTCGTCTTGCATGGCTTGCCAATCTCCTTGTCTGCTGTTACTCGTTAATCTAGACGCTGACAAGCTAAAAGCGTATCTGCAATAGGGAATATGTAACTTGGGGGAGGGGGGAGG
>NZ_JAOWRF010000380.1 GCF_025753815.1 Plectonema radiosum NIES-515
CCCTAGTCCAAGCGTCCCCCATCTCCATTGTGCGGGGAAACTACATCAGGTAAAGGACGTTTAGCTAAGTAAAGCCAAGCTAGCCCAGCTAATCCTAGAAGAATTCCCGTTAAACTGACCAATTGTGCGATTCTTAGTGGTCCGAGCATCAAGCTATCAGTCCTTAGACCTTCGATCCAAAAGCGTCCTAAGCTATAAGCTACCCAGTAAACCATAAATAGCGTCCCTATTTTCAGGGGTGATTGCGATCGCAAACTCCGAAAAAACAAAGTTATTAGTAAAGCGAAAACCATTAAATCCCACACAGATTCGTAAAGGAAGGTGGGATGGAAGTACTCAAAACTAGCCAACTCTGGAGGACGACGTTCTGCCGGAATGTATAGCTTCCAGGGTAAATTCGTCGGACTACCAAAAGCTTCAGAGTTGAAGAAATTGCCCCAACGCCCGATCGCTTGTCCTAAAATCAGCGAAGGTGCTACTAAATCTGTTAATTGCCAAAAAGAAACTTGTTTGAGTTTGGCAAAAATTAACGCTGCCATAACCCCACCAATAATTGCACCATGAATCGCAATACCTCCTTGCCAAATAGCAATGATGCGTTCTGGGTGCTGGGCATATTCTGCCCACTGAAATAAAACGTAATATATGCGTGCGGCAGGAATTGCTCCAATTACCAGCCAAATTGACAAATCACTTAGCAACTCTGGATTAACATTACGGCGTTTTGCCAAATACTGAGAGAGGCTAACGCCAATTAACACAGATGAGGCAATCAATAAGCCATACCAGCGGATAGTTAAAAATCCAATTTTAACCAGAATCGGTCCTGGAGAAGTAAATTGAAACGCCAAAGGCAAGGCGGAAAAATCCAGTGCCATGCAAAAGTACCTATAATATTTTAGATTTTGGATTTTGCGGAAAGTCTGAGGATCGGTTGTTAAGAAGTTTGATGGTCGGTTTCCTCACTTCAAGTGTTGCTAGTCTCAAAGAACATGGTATTTAGAGGATGTTTCATTTTTTTGTGCATGGCACTTTGCAAAGCCTCAGTTTTCTAGTTTAAGGGTCTAAGGTGTAAAATTATCATCTCCAGAAATTAATGATGCGTTACCACAAAGCCAACAGACGTAGCTAGCTTACGTCTCTACATTGATTTTCACGCCTATATCTAAATAATCATCCTTTATTTCTAAAGTAAAAATAGCGGCTCGTGATCTATCAATCGAGTTCCGATATAATCACCTAAATAACAGTGAAGCATCTAATATTGTGATTGCCATTTATCCAGGTAGTTTCGACCCCATTACCTTAGGACACCTTGACTTGATGCAACGTGGTAGCAGGTTGTTTGAGAAGGTGATTGTCGCTGTGCTGCGTAACCCGAACAAAATGCCACTGTTTAGCGTGCAACAACGCATAGAACAAATTCGTCTTTCAACAGCACATCTACCTAATGTAGAAGTAGACAGCTTTGATGGTCTAACCGTCAATTATGCCCAAATGCAGCAAGCACAAGTTTTAATACGGGGTTTACGGGCGGTTTCCGACTTTGAAGTAGAGCTACAAATGGCTCATACTAATAAAACCCTTTCTACTCAAATAGAAACTGTTTTTCTGGCTACGTCAAACGAGTATAGTTTTTTAAGTAGTAGTGTAGTAAAAGAGATTGCAAGGTTTGGTGGCTCTATTGATCATCTTGTTCCCCCGCACGTCGCTCTAGATATATACCAATGCTACGCTCACCAACAGACAGTATCGAACCCAATCAAAACGGAAGCAACCTAGAACCTCAGGAGTTTGCCGATGGAAACTCCTATGGAGACGTTTCGGGAACGGGAAGTGTAGAAATTCAGCAGGAACTCAACCACTTAGAGGAAATGATTCTTTCTAGTTTCCACATTCCCCTGACCCGACGCACATTAGTGGATGAAGAAAAGCTGCTGGATCAGCTTGATTTTATTCGAGTTTCTTTGCCGTCTGTTTTTCAAGAAGCTGCCGCGATTATCGAACAGAAGCAGGAAATTCTTCTGGAAGCGGAAGAGTATGGACACCAAGTTGTAGAGGCAGCGCAAGCGAAAAGAGCGCAGATTCTAGCTGAAAGCGACATTATCCGACAAGCAGAAAGAGAAGCGCTTCTTCTTCGGCAAGAAGTGCAGCTTGAATGTGATGCGATGATGGAAGAGACTCTGGCAGAAATTGAGCGCAAGCGACGTGCTTGTCAGCAAGAGTTGGAGGAAATTCGGCTTATTGCGATCGCTCAAGCTCAAGAAATTGAAAATGGCGCCGATACTTATGCTGATAGCGTTTTGGAAAATATCGAGCAAAACCTCAGCGATATGTTGCGAGTTATCCGCAACGGACGCGAACAACTGTATCCAGACAACCCACCACAACGCAATTCATCACCAGGCAAGAAGAAGTAAACGAGCAGGAAAGCTGTGTAATTATATTTTTATTATGTAATAAAACAATTTTAGAACTCATACTTGCAGATACTAAAGTATTTGTAAAATTAGAAGCTCCTACATCAAGATTTAATAAAAAGGAAGAGATGGCTATAGTTCCATAACGAGTAAATTTTCTACGTTTCATAAAACTCATAATACGTACCATCTCCCTTCTTTTCTGGTTGTTATATTCCATCCAACCAAGTCACTAAATCCTCTTGGCAATTAAAATCCAATAACGCATCAGTTAAATCTTCCAATTGGGTAGTAGATAATTGACGAATTCGTTCCTCTAGCTGGGGTGTAATCGAACCAAGTTTGCGATTAAGCACATGTAAAATAACTTTTAATTCTCCTTCTTGTTGCCAACTGGTAACTATTTCCATCACAACCTCTTGTTTAACTATTTCAAATTTTGCTATCTCCGCTTTAAAAATTTCTTCCTCAGCTAGATTCAGCTTGAGGTAAATATCGACAAACCCCGATATCATTTTCATTTTTGCTGGATTTAACCGCAAAGTTGCCAACAAGCGCAAACATTCTGATTTGACCTTGGGACGGTCTTCGGGTGCTATATTCATTTTAGCCATGAGAGCGCTGGCGATGGGATTTTCTTGTTGTAAAAAGTCACGCCAGTTTAGCTGGTTGAGTTGAACAATACCATAATCGAAGGTGAGAACTGTTTTATCGGGAAATTCAACGCGATAGAAATTTGTTTGGGTTGTGCGAGGGGTATCAAAGGAAAAAACGGCAATTGGATATACGGGTAATGCGTATTTTTCGTGCAAGCGTGCAAAATATCGCGCACATTCTGCGTCCGAAATCTTTTTGGCTGTAAGACTGATTTTCGATATGAATTAGGAAACAAGTATCTTGTCCACGAAAACGCATTTGTGCCACTAAATCAGCTTCGTATTGTTCTCCTTCGGTGACATCGGTGAATATTTCCTTTTCTAAAAATGTTAAAGAATCGGGTTCTAGGTACGTAGTTACCTGCGGGAAAAATAATTCTAAAAAATCGATAAAGAATGTTGCAATTAATTCTTTAAAAAGGCGGTCGTGGTCAATCATATTCATTTTGTTACACGGATGAACATGATTTTATCAAATTATGTTTTATTTACCTCATGCCGGAACCATCGTAGAGACGTTCCACTGGAACGTCTCTACAATTTTGCGCGAAACATTTAAAGAGTATAAGTGAAATCTTCAACCAACATCCCAGGAACCATACTTCCTCCGAGTTGACGACTTTCGTATGTTCCGACTTCGGGAATGAATTCTTGAAAATTCGTGAAGTCTATCAAATTTTCTCCCCAAAAACGATAGAGACTGTCATCAAAACGCAGATTTTCAATTGGTGCGATGATTTCTCCCTTTTCCACCCAAAAGCAAGCATAACGAGTCATGCCTGTAATTCTACCAGTTGGGCGATCGCTCCAATTCAAGTAATGTAAATTCGATACATATAACCCTGTATCTAAACTAGGCAAAATCTCCTCAAATGCTAAATTTCCCATACTCAATTCTGGCGCACGTAATGACTCATTTCCATTCGCACCGTTCGCATTTTTATCATATTCCTTAGCAGTGCGAGAATTCACCAAGGTATTTACTAACATCCCTTTTTGAATTATAGGTATTTCCGGCGCTGCCATTTCTCCCCATTCATTAAATCGTGGCACCAACCCGCGTTGAAAGTTTTCTTTCAAATTAAATAATCGAGAAAGCTGCTTTTCTTGACGGCATATCGCAGCCAAAGCACTATTTCCTTGTTGAATATCAGCTTCGCTGACACCACCCCAAGAAAGCATCATTAATAAATCAGAAACAGCCGACGGTGCAAAATAAGTTTTGTAATTTCCTCGTGGCAATTCTTTCCGCGAATGTGAAAGCAGTTCTATTTGCCTTTTCGCATCGCTGATTTTCGCTGTATACGCAGTTGAATCCCAATCACTTCCAGCAAAAGTGCCTTTCACAGCTTGTCCAGAAGTCGTGAAAATAGAATAATCTAAGGTAAAAGTATCGGTTGCAAATAAATGTTTTTGACCGCTTGAATCACCATAACCTTGAATTACCAAACCCCCAGCATATATCCCGGCAAAATCTAATTCGGCAACTTGTTCCAGTACTGTTTGTACTACCGCTTCTGCTGCCAACAATTTCCCCGAATGTGTCTCGCGACTGGTATTTGTTCCTGATGGCAATACGAGATACTGATCGGCAGGTAAATAGGGCAGTTCTTCCCTGAGTTCTTTGAAAGCGTTGTATGCTGCTTGCCAGTCTGTTTCCCAATTGCCTGTAAAGGGAAACTGTCGAAAACTATTACGCTGATCTTGCATCAAATTAAGTTCGATCCAACCATCAGCAACACAACCAGTTTGTCGCACTTTGGCGTGATTGAACCGCGTAAATTGACTGCGTTCGCTGTGTAGTTTTATTGTGAAGTGTTCATTGTCTGTTTTTTTATTTAGCAGAGTTTCAATTAATCGATTAAAGCTGATTTCTAAAGTTGATAATTCGTCAATTTTCATGGGCATTTTTTGGGGAGAGGGGGAGTTGGGAGTTGGGAGTTGGGAGTTGGGAGTTGGGAGTTGGGAGTTGGGAGTTGGGAGTTGGGAGTTAGGAGTTTGGAGTTAGGAGTTTGGAGTTAGGAGTTTGGAGTTAGGAGTTTGGAGTTTGGAGTTTGGAGTTTGGAGTTTGGAGTTATTCTCCATCCCCGTTGTCCCCGTTGTCCCCCTTGTC
>NZ_JAOWRF010000310.1 GCF_025753815.1 Plectonema radiosum NIES-515
TTTACACAGAAACCTTGATTAGACGTAGCAGTGCTACGTCTCTACATTTTTTTTCACTTTCTATGTCTAGTGAACTAGTAATTACAGCCTCCTATTACTTTTTTAGATGTATTTAGAGGATTTGCCTGTAAATTTAATTCCACGATTTTTTCCCCTGAGATTCCCGTAATATAGCTCTAACTTCCCTTAAAATCTCTCCCAGCCGATTTTTTCCACTGCCATCTTGACCACAACCCCAATAATAATCTTGAGGTGCATTTTCTACTATTAATTCGTCACCTGTACTTAACAGAATTTCACGGATATCGGTATGGGTTTGAAACTTACAAAGTAAGCCTCGTCGCATCACATCCTCTTTAATTTCTTCCCAATCACTGCGAAGAGGACGAGTGCGATCGCGTCCCATCTCAGCCGCATTTGCGGGAGTTTTTGCTAACCTAATTTCTTCAACATGGTGAGTCCCGATAAATTTCTGTGCCTGAAAATAATGCTCTGAGGTTTGCCACCAGTAACCATCCAGTTCAAACCCGTGGGGAGAGAAGTTAGAAAAGCAACCATAGGGTTTTTCGTCGGTGTCGTAAAAGTAAATGGTCATGTATTATCAACTTTGAATTCCCTTGACAATAAACGAAAATGCCATTGGTTGTCCAACGAGCGTCTACTTTCTACCCAACCGTGAATTAAATTGATTCAAATCGGGAAACCCTCACTCTTTCTAGAATATTTTTCAAAAGTGAAAAGGAAGCAATTAAGCTGTGAGCAATTTTGGTGTTTTGCCACCAAATCTGGTGTTAGAGTGAAGACGACTCTTTTAACTCATTGGTTTGGTCTTCAATTCCTTTGTTACTGGTTAGAGCAAGGTAAATACCTAATATGATGATGGCAAAAGCCACCAAGTTAAACCAACTCAATGCCTCTGCAAAGATAATCCAAGCTAAAAAGGAAGTCAGAACCGGACTTAAAAGAGAAATCATTGCTACAAGGCTAGAAGACAAGTATTTGAGGCTGTATGTAAGCAGCCCCTGACCAAAAATAAGAGTTAGAGCTAGAGTAATAACATTCCCCCACCCGCTCCAAGAGTGGGGAAACCACTCATCGTGGGCAGTGAATAGAATCAGTGTAAACAAAAGCGTCACAATCCGACAAACCCAAGTCAGGATAGTTGTCACTGTTAATTGTGCCCGAAGTTTTTCAATTGCCAGAATATAGGCACTCCAGAATAGTGCTGAGAGCAAGGCAAGTAAGTCACCTTGAAGTTTAACAGAGGCAACTTGTAGGTCATCTAACCCAAGGACAATTGTTCCTACAGTTGCGATCGCAAGACCAATCAGGAATTTATCATCAAAACGTTGATTGAAAAGTAAGTATCCTCCCAGTGCAGTGAAAAATGGAGTCAAGCTATGTATCAATGCTGAGTTTGCCACACTGGTCTGAGTTAAAGACCAAGCCCAGAGAGTCTGAGTGGCACAGAAAAACGTCGCTGCTACCAACAGTAGCAGGATTTGTTTGTTGTCGAATGACTGCTTGGTGATGGATTGTTTTCCCAACCAACGCTGACGCACAAGCGAAAGCTCTTGCCACAGTCCAAAGATGACCAACGCTATCCAACAACGATTGAACATCGTGGCATTAGGGCTGATTTCATTTTCGCTCCATCGGATTAAGATGGGCATAATGCCAAAAAAGCATATAGCAACAAAAGTAGCAATAATTGCCCCTCTTACTTTGCTATCATATTCCTGGTTAGTGATTTTAATCTCATCGATCATGTAATTAGGAGCGTTTTGCACATCTGGTTGAGCATTTTGGGTATATGGTTAACGGTCAATGGGCAAGGCATCTGCGATCGCAGCTTTGGTGGAATCTAGTTTGATAGCAGTAGTTGTCATTTTGTCTGTGTAAAGAAGGACTATGCAATAGACATCTCCGAAAATTAAATATGCGTTATCCAAACCCCAAGAGACGCGAAATTTCGCGTCTCTACATTGTTTTCCAACAGATGTCTAATGCCGAAAATGCCATATTCCCCACTGCATATGTCCCTGTTATTAATCCGAAATCCAGGGTTATCATTAACTCTGTCATTGGTGTTTTCTTCTCTTTCCTTTCACAGGGCTTTAGGGCAGACGGTAATGTAAAATGCCCCACTGCATATAGCCTTTTTCGTAATATTCAATCCAAGGTTCAATGCTTTTGAGGGTTTTCTCCACAAATTCCTGGGATGTTAAGCTTACCATCTCCTGATAGCGATCGCGTACTTCCCTAGAAAGCCGCCGATAGTGCATGGGTACGTTTTTGGACAGGTCAATAAAGTTCAGTTCTGCAAATCCCAATTCCTTTGCTGTCAGGCTGTAGAACTGGTAAGACCCCATATCGCTTATTCCCAAGCGATCGAAGGCAGATTGCAGATGTCCGGATGGACAGGTTTCGCTCTGGATCGGATCGCTGAAAATTAGTTCTCCTCCTGGCTTCAGGACTCGCTTGGCTTCTGCCAAAACATAGTTGCGCGATCCACTATGCAAAAAGGCATCCTGAGACCAAACGATATCAAAGGAACTATTGGAGTAGGGAATCTCCTCAAAATTGCCCTGTTTTACCTCTATGAGATGGGAGAGATTCTGCTCCTGATTCAATTGTTGATTGCGCTCGTTTTGTAACTCACTCAAATTGAGACAGCAGACATTACAGCCGTAGGTTTTTGCCAGATACCGTGCTGCACCACCATAGCCTGCACCAAGATCCAAAACCCGTGATTCTTGATTGAGGGTTTCCAGGGTTTGAGCGATGACTTGCACAGTACGTTCTGAGGCATCGTGAATTGATTCATCGGGATGGGCATAAATCCCGTAGTGGATATTTTCTCCTCCCCAGATTGCCTTGTACAGACTGTTTGTGCTTGCCCCGTCATAATAGGTTTTAGCTACCTTGGTTGCTTCTGAATTCTGTGTCATTCCACTCATAACTTGTTGCTTGCTCCCAATCCAAGAAACTAGGCGCAAATCAGCTCCTGCGCCAATTTTACTTCTATTTGCTGCCTTTTCCGAATCGATAAGGAATACGGTTGAATTTTTGAACAAAATTAGGTATGTGTAGCGTGTCCTAGGGGCGATCGCGCTTCGCACCATTCTCAAGCGTTTGATGCCCTACTTGCGGCGCTAATATAACATACTTAAGTATCTTTTCACGCAATCAAATCTCTGGACAAGCAGAGGTTGGTGGAAGTGGCAGATAGCCTACACAAGCAGTCGAACAATTAAAGCGATTAGAGCACAATTCAACCAATATTTCCAAACCGCTGCCATCGGTGGCTTATTTGACAAATTCTTAAACATCGGTTAGTACTGTGTAAATTGCGATTTGTATAGAATCAAACCTATTTGAAAAAATAACTAATCTCAAAATTTACAGATACTTATTGTCTCTGAGATGAAAGGCAATTAATTAATTTATTAATCTAATCATATTTAATTATTTATATTTAAAATACTGAACTTACTCCTATTGTTTTTTAAGTTATTCTGTGTATTAAAGTTTGTCTTCTAGTTTACACATAAAGCAATTAGCTTGATAGTTGATTGGAGACACTATCCACCAAAGCAAATTTATCCAGGAAATATTGTTAAGTTTCCCTAAGAAAAATTTTTATTTTTGAAACAACTGTTAAACAGCCAAAATCCGCTTTTGGGAAAGGTTTTGTGCTAAAAATTGAAATTGAAATTTGATAAATTTACGAATAGTTACCATACAACCCTGATCCCCTAGGGAAAAGGTTCATGTTAATCTGTTGCAGTTATAAACAAAAAGTGTTCATGGGAATGAGTTGAAATTTTTGGAGGATTGTACATTAAGTGGTGCAAAATCTCACGAAAGATAAAAATTCAGTTCTTAACACGCTTTAAAAACGGACGCATGAATCAAAGACATTTGTGGACTATTGTCACCCTGTTTATGACTGTTTTGGGAATGCCCTCAATCGGTCGCACTCAAACAGCCAAGGAAACGGATACCGCTTCCCAAAAAACACCTTCAGCCGATGTCGTCAAGGTGGGAGAGTACCAATCCTCAGCAGGGAACCTTACCTCGGATGCCGTAATCACGGAAATTCATCCTCACAATCTTGGAGGTCGTCAGGCTGCAACGCTATTTATTCGGAAAATTCCTGTTCTGACCTTTGTGAGTTCTACACCAGTCAAGAGCGAAGAAACCAAAGTAGATGCCAAAGTTGGTGTAACTGGTGGTGATACTCAAAGTACACAGTCAAACAATGCTGTTGCTGACAGTTCTGCAAAAGTAGCAAATGTTGGAACTATAACCGATGTAAGTAACCAAACAAAGATTGGCGATGATGACCCGGTTCAAAAAGCTGGTGTAGTAGCAGCGAGGATAAACCAGTTGATCAGGGAAAATGTAGATGCCAGTCAAATAATCGTCAGTTGGAAAGCTCTGAGCGCGACAACAAATCAGGCAGAGAATAAAAGTGTCTCTGCTGACCAAACATCGAGCGATCGCTATACGATCAAAGTCAATAACCAAGAATTGGTGGAAATCAACGATCAAACGCGATCGCCAGACACAACCAATAATCTGGCACAAGACGCATTGCAAGCCACCAATCGCTTGCGGAGATTACTAGGCAACGCATCTCCCCTAAAGCAGATTCTTAACTTACCGGCACGACTACCGGTATCAATCCCAAAGTTGCCATCAGAAATTAACATTGGACCGGTGAAAGTCACCCTCAGGGGAGTCGCTTCTTATTATGGCTATGATGGTTCCGGCAATAGCACCGCTAGCGGTCAGAGATTTAATCCAGAAGGACTAACCGCTGCCCATCGTCATTTACCCTTTGGCACGAAAGTCCGCGTCACCAACACCCGCAACGGTCGTTCTGTAGTAGTGCGAATTAACGATCGCGGTCCATTCATTCGCGGTCGAGTGATTGACCTTTCTGTCGCTGCTGCACGCATTTTAGGCATGATGGGCAGTGGTGTTGCACCAGTCCGGATTGAAGTCTTAGGAAGGTAAAAGTAGGGGGACAAGGAGGACAAGGGGGACAAGGAGGACAAGGAGGACAAGGAGGACAAGGAGGACAAGGAGGACAAGGAGGACAAGGAGGACAAGGAGGACAAGGAGGACAAGGAGGACAAGGAGGACAAGGAGGACAAGGAGGACAAGGAG
>NZ_JAOWRF010000329.1 GCF_025753815.1 Plectonema radiosum NIES-515
ACGCTTCCCCCACACCACGCTTCCCCCACACCACGCTTCCCCCCCTCAGCACTCTTGTTGCTAATTGGTCTTCCTGGTAGCGGGAAGTCCACTTTAGCGAAAGAATTACTGATAGAGTGTCCCCAGAGACAGCTGATTTCTAGCGATGCCATCCGGGGACAACTTTTTGGTGATGAGGCGATTCAGGGAGTGTGGATGCGGGTTTGGCGAGAGATTCAGCGGCAACTTCACCAGGCAGTGACGACGCATAGCACAGCAATTTATGATGCTACCAATGCCCCACGACGCAACCGGCGCGAAGTCATTTATACAGCCCGCGAGTTAGGTTTTACTCACATTACCGGGATGTGGCTGGATACACCGATTTGGCTGTGTTTGGCACGTAATAAAAAGCGGCTGAACCCGGTTCCTGAAGAAGTCATCTTTCGGATGCATCGTCAACTCCGGGATGCACCCCCAAGCTTGGAGGAGGGACTAGACGAGCTGGTTTGGTTTTCTCCAGCGCGGGAGTATTGCAACTTTTAGGACGAAAGGTGTGGAAATTGCCCTCATAGTGTCAGCAACAACCCCACTTGATTTTTGAAGTATGTTTGTTAATTTAAAATCATAGTTTGTTTGCGTGGCATTATACCTGGGAAACAACTTATCTCACATCTTACATAAAAACTTAACGGGAATTTCTATAGGAGGCTGATAGATGGCTACAACCGATTTTAAAGACTATTATGCAATTTTGGGAGTTAATAAAACTGCCACTCCAGAAGAAATTAAACAAGCTTTTCGTAAACTAGCTCGCAAGTATCACCCTGATGTCAATCCTGACAACAAACAGGCAGAAGCAACCTTCAAAGAAGTTAATGAAGCTTACGAAGTTTTGTCAGACACAGACAAACGTAAAAAATATGACCAATTCGGTCAATACTGGAATAAGGTTGGTCAAGGCTTTCCTTCTGGTGGTGCTGGTGTCGATATGGGCAATTTTGACTTCGGTCAATACGGCAGCTTTGACGAGTTTATCAATGAGTTGTTAGGACGCTTTGGTGGCAGTACAGGCAGTCGTACTAGACAACAAAACTATTCTTACAGCACTTCCACAAACGGACAAACTGGTTTTGGTGGCTTTAACGATTTTGGCTTTCAAGATCCAAGTGCGGGTGCTACGGCATCCGATAGCGAAGCTGCGATCGCTTTAACTTTCGGTGAAGCCTTTCACGGTGTCCAAAAACGCTTCAGTTTAAATAACGAAACAATTGATGTCCGCATTCCCGCAGGTGCTAAATCCGGTACTCGTCTGCGTTTGCGTGGCAAAGGTCAAATTAATCCTTTCAATCAACAACGAGGCGATTTATACTTGCGCGTAGAACTTCAGCCGCACTCGTTCTATCAATTTGAAGGCGATAATTTGGTGTGTGAAGTGCCAATTACCCCAGATGAAGCCACCTTGGGAGCCTCAATTGATGTCCCCACACCTGATGGTATGGTTAATGTCAAGCTGCCTGCTGGAGTGCGTTCTGGTCAATCTTTGCGTTTGCGCGGTAAAGGTTGGCATTTACCCAAGGGTGGACGCTCCGATCAGTTAGTGAAAGTGGCGATCGCTCCACCAAAAGACCTCAGCCAACAAGAGCGCGAATATTATGAAAAACTCCGCGCTATCCGTACTTACAATCCTCGCAGTCATTTAGAGCAAGTTAAGCTGTAAAGTTTGAACCGCAGATGAACACAGATAAACGCGGATTTTTATCTGCGTGTATCTGCGTGTATCTGCGGTTGCAATAATCCAAAATTTTTCAACCTGGATTTGATTGCGCCATTCGAGCTTGGAAGATAGACTTAAAGTCTTGAATCATTTCTGGGGTTGCTTCGGTAGTTTGCCACGTCGGACGTGCCATCAAGCGATCGCACCAAGCACTCAATTTGGGATAATCACTTAAAGACACGCCAAGCCCTGCCAATAAGGGTATAATAGTTCCGGCAACAGTTTCGGCAAGAGTTAAATTTTCACTGCCAAAGTAAGGGCGATGGTCAAGTAAATTTTCAAACAACTTGAATACTATTGACGCTTTCTGCTTTCCCTGCTCGATTTTTTCTGGATCTCCAGGCAAGCCTAACATCACTGGAAACAGTGGAGTTGTCGCCGGCAACAATTCATTAACAGTCACTAGTTCCACCATTTTGACAATTGCTAAATCCTTTGCATCTTTAGGCAACATTGCAGGGGTGGGATATTTTGCTTCTAAATACTCTAAAATTGCCAAGGATTCTATTAAATTAAAGCCGTCATCCACCAAAACTGGAATGTGGTGAAAGGGGTTAACCGCTAAAAACTCTGGTTTCAACTGTTCCCCATCAAGTTTAACTTCTACCAGTTCAAACTCAACTTTTTTCTCAAGTAGCGTAATCCAGACACGGCGCGAATTTGGTGAAATTGGTGCGTGATATAGCTTGATCATAACAAAACCTCACCGTTTTATGAAAAGACTATGGACAAGCTTAATTATAAGGTGTAGAACTACCGGAAAAAATCTAACGTACTAAGCACTCTCCGTGCTTAAAAGTCTTGTAGATTTAAGCACTCTCCGTGCTTACTACGATTCATTAAACTGCTCTAATAATGTCTCAATGCTGGCGTTATGATCCAAAAAGGAAAATAAATGCCGATAGCGTAGTCTGCCTTGTTTATCTAACATAAACTGCGCTGGTAAAGGTGCGCCTAATGCTTGCCCAGTTTTATATGTACGAAAGACACGACAGGTAGGATCGCTCAGTAGAGGCATTTTTAATTTTAAATCTCTAATGACTATTTGACTTTGCCGTTCGTCGGTACTGCTAATCATCAAAACTTCTATACCACGATTTGTAAATTGCTCATAGTTCTCATTTAATGCTTTGATGTGAGGAAAGCAAAAGGGACAATATTGCTTTTCGGTGAAGATGCGTGTAAAGGCAAGTAATACTGGTTGATTACCTCTGTAATTTGATAACTTTACTAATGTGCCGTTGGTAATATCTGGTAGTTGAAAATCTGGTGTTGCTACTCCCAAAAAAAGCTTACTTGTCGCTGGAATTGGCAGAAAGTTGCTCCAGAAGCGCTCGTTAAATAAGCCCCTAAAATCATTTGAAGTCAGCACAATGTTATTTCCTGTAAGTAAATGATAAAAAATATAAGTTGAGATTTTTACGCTTTTAAAATGTTAGTTTTCAACTGAATAAAAATGCTTATTCGCTACGACCAACTAACCACTAACCACCAACTACTAACTATTACCTCATAAGAAAACACAGATAAACACCGAACTTAACACCAATTAATTTATCTTGCGTGTTTATAAGAGTGTTCATCTGTGGTTATTATGTATTGTGTCCCAATTAAACTGCGGATGGAATTTTGCTTTCTTTGCGATTAGATAGCAGCGAAGTAGACTTTGGATTTCTCTGGGTCGGGAACCATTGTTTGGTCTCCGGGTTGCCAACCCGCAGGGCAAACTTGGTCGGGGTTGGACTGGACGTGTCTAATTGCTTGTAATGTCCGCAGAGTTTCATCGACGCTGCGACCAAAAGCTAGGTTGTTAATGGTAGCGTGCTGAATGACACCATCTTTATCGATGATGAACAGACCACGCAAGGCAATACCTGCTGCTGGATCAAGAACGTTGTAAGCGGCGCTAACTTCTTTCTTGATGTCAGATACTAGAGGATAATTGAGATCGCCAACTCCACCAAACTTGCGCTCGCTCTGAATCCAAGCCAGATGGGAGAACTCGCTATCAACGGAAACAGCAAGAATTTCGGTCTCCAGTTTATTGAATTCTTCGTAGCGATCGCTAAATGCTGTGATTTCTGTCGGGCAAACAAAGGTAAAGTCTAGGGGGTAGAAAAACAGGACAACATACTTGCCGCGATATTCCGACAGTTTAATTGTCTTAAATTCCTGGTCTACCACAGCGGTTGCTGTAAAGTCGGGAGCCTGTTGACCTACCCGAAGGCATCCTTCTGCTGAATAAGTGAGGGGCATTAACTTAATTCTCCAAAGAACTTATATTTGTCTATCAGCTTAGTAGTTTGGGGAGCGTTAAAACTCACCTTTCCAAGCCATCACAGTTTTAATTACGATCTGTTACGACTATATCATAGTCATAACGATTTTGAGTAGCCCATGAACGATTTAGATACAAGAGAATGGTTGCTAACCAATGGCATGGGAAGTTTTGCCAGTGGTACAGTTTCTGATGTACGCACGCGCACTTATCACGGCTGGCTGATTGCCGCTACCAGTCCACCTTCCGGACGCACCCTGTTGTTTTCGCACCTAGAAGCTAGTCTGGAACTACCGAGACGGGTAGTGGCACTAGGGACAAATTTTTGGGGTAGCGGTCAAGTTGAGCCAACAGGATATAAATTGCAACGCTCTTTTGAGATTAACCCAGTCCCAAAATGGATTTGGGGTGAGGATGACTGGCAGTTAAGCAGACAATTGCTCATGCCTTCTGGGATGGTTCAAGAAGAGGGGCAAGAGGGTTTGGGGGGGAATTTCTCGCACTCGGACACTCGGACACTCCAGAACTCTCCCCATCTCCCCATCCCCCCCTCCTCTATAACTCATCGCATTTTGATTCACTATCGCTATGAGGGTAAAGATGCGGCAATTTTAAGGCTGCGACTGCTAATAGGCGATCGCGATTTTCATCATCAACTCATAGCAACTAAAGAATTACACTTCTCACAAATGTTAGGACAACAGCAAGTGTGTCTGCAAGCGAGAAATTCCGGCAACTTCGGCACACCTTGGCATTTGCGCTGGCAACTCGGAAATTACCAACCAGACACCGTTTGGTATTGGAATTATCAATTGTTAGAAGAGACACAGCGGGGATTAGGCGATCGCGAAGACTTGTTCAGTCCTGGTTATTTAACAGTCGCTCTCAATCCAGGAGATGCAGTCACTTTAGAAGCACGAGTAGGTTTTCCCGAACCCACGTCAGATGTCTTGACTTCAGAAACCTTTGCACAAGCTTTGGAAGCAGAACAGGAAAGACTTTCCCAGATTTTTGCATGTGGAGTGGGAGGAGTGGGGGAAGCGTGGTGTGGAGGAGGGAAAAACAAGGGAGACTCCAAGGAGACTCCAAGGAGACTCCTTGGAGATACACAGAACGTGGGAAATATCTTTTCCCCCCC
>NZ_JAOWRF010000348.1 GCF_025753815.1 Plectonema radiosum NIES-515
CTCTCCCCCTCTCCCCCTGTCTCCCAACTTCATCACCCGATCCAATGCAGTCCGATAAACACGAGTGACATTAGCAACATACTCTGGTGCTTTCAAACGTCCTTCAATTTTGAGACAACTCACACCTGACTTCAGTAAATCTGGCAGAACCTCAAGCCCTGCCAAGTCTTGAGGACTGAGTAAGTATTTGCGATCGCCTAAATCTACAACTTCTCCATCTGCTATTAACTCGTAGGGCATTCGGCAAGCTTGGGCACATTCACCTCTATTAGCCGAACGTCCTCCTAAAGCTTCACTTGTCAAACATTGTCCTGAATAAGCGACGCATAAAGCACCGTGAACAAAGACTTCTAAAGGTAGCGAGGAATGCTTGTGAATTTTGTCGATTTCTTTCAGGGAACACTCACGAGCGAGGACAACTAAATTACACCCTAATGACTCTGCAAATTCCACACCAGCAGCACTGGTGATAGTCATCTGAGTTGAAGCATGGATGGGGAAATCTGGGGAAAGATGACGAATTAAACGACAAATACCGACATCTTGAACGATGACTGCATCTACCCCCGCTGTAATAATCGAGCGGATATATTGCTGTGCTTCTTGAAGTTCCTGGGGAAAGATTAGCGTATTGAGAGTGACATAGCCTTTCACACCCCGACGGTGCAGGAATTGCATTAATTCTGGCAAATCTGCCTCAGTGAAGTTTTCTGCCCGCATTCTGGCATTAAACCGCTCCAAACCGAAGTAAATCGCATCTGCACCGTTTTCTACAGCAGCTTTAGCGCATTCCCAATTACCTGCGGGTGCAAGTAGTTCAGGACATTGAAGAGTACTTGGGGTGAGTTCGGCTTTCATCGGTATTAAGGCAGAATAGGTGACTCCTTAGTGATTTTATCGTTGCGGAAGGAATGTGTGGGGAAAGGGGGCGATCGCATGAGTCTTTGTTTGTCCACACCGATTGCCTATCTTGCTCAATCAATTGGCAGACAATATCTACCCCAGACTAAACCCAAATTTACAAAATTTTATGAATGCTCGTAGCCTCTCAGTAGTGAGAATCGCGTTCCCCCAAAAGCCATTAAAAGTAGCGTAATGTTGTTTCTAGATGTCGTGAATCCCGTTCCCACTGAATTTTTAGACTGCGTAACCAGATGCATTGCGAGCATAACCATCGAAAGCATCCAGCAAGCGATCGCGCCAATTATAAATTGCATCGTCTTTGGCAAGCAACTGAATTGGACTGACTGTTCTTGCCCATTGAAATTGTCCAAAGACAATATAGTCACCAAAATAGGGCTGCTCACCACCTAAATAAGGCTGACGTTCCAGAACTTCCCTCAGAGGAGATAACGCTGTTTGCAAAGCAGTAATTGTTTCATCATTCGGTGTTGCAAATTCTTCTAGCGTCACTCCCAAAAGTTTCTCCCGGCTTTTGCGAAAGTACGCTTTGTCCTTTTCATGTAAATTATCAAACAAATCTGACAGAATAATCCGAAAAATCAGTAGATTAATAGTTTGTGCAACCCAAAACTTGATGAATAAAGCCCCCGATTCGCCAATCTTCCCATTAAATAAACTTGGGCGATCGCCATAAGTTGTTTCCAAATAACGAGCTATTTCCCAACTATCATTTATAATTTTATCGTCATCAACCAACACAGGAACCAATCCTTGTCCAGAAAAAGCGATCGCTTCTTTCTCTGTAAACCGCCAAGGAATTTCTTCGGCATTAATTCCTTTGTGTTTTAAAGCCATCTTGACTTGCCAACAAGGAGGACTAAAGCGACAATCGTCTTCTGCTCCAGCTAAATCGTAAAGTTTAATTGGCATATTTTCCTTTTTGACAGCGCATAGCTTAACATCTAGGGTTTTATCCGTCAGAAGCCCTTAAAAGTGGCGTAATGTTATGATGATACCTGCAAAAATTAAATAGCTGCGATCGCCTTCAATATTATCCCTTTTCTGAGTCTGCAGAACATCGCAGACGAGCGTTTGTATAGCGGACTTCCAACGTGTCGGCAAGAGCGAAAACACACCCTAGAGTTTGGTTTGGGGCTATTTGGTCATCGCGTTTCTAGCCAAGCCTCTAAATCAGCCACACTAGTAAAATCTAACAGTGCCTCACTCAAATCTTCGAGAACAGGCAAAGGTAAGCTGGAAATGTGCGATCGCGTTTCCTGGGGAAGTACTCCAAATCGCTTAGTTAGCAATCGAATCACAAGATTAGCTGCCTCTTCCTGTCGTCCTTCTTCTCGTCCTTCTTCTCGTCCTTCTTCCTTAATTTCCCTGTAAACTCGTGTTTCCTTGAGTGTAATTCCTAACATTTGTTCTACCTCCGTTCGGCTTAATTGTTCAAACTTGTACACCATTATCGTTGTAACTAACTCAATTATGGCGATACTTGATGGAGATGGTACTTCTTGACGGGTTCTTGTTAATAAATACCTTGCTTCAGAAGGTGCTTGCCCTTCATCTATCGTAGTTAGCACCATCAGCGCTACCCACACAGGTAATTGACGAATATCTCCCAATTCATCCAAATACACTCGATGCACTTGGTTTCCGTTGAGTAGGGTTCGGTGAGGATGAATATCACTTTGTTCAATACTGCGGGATGGGTAAATTATCACTGCTTGCCAATCGCTAAATCTGTTACGGTTGCGGTAGAAATATAAGGATGATTCTGCAAATACCCTTTCATACAGCCTTTCGTCCTTTTGGAATTGCACCTCGCAGAAATACACAACACCCGGACTTTCGTTTTCTGGTGGTAAAAATACTCCATCGATTTCAAATTTCGGTTCTTTGACAGCGACTGAATCAAAACGATAACTATCTGCATTTATTGGAGGATTTGTCAATAATTGAAATAGTAAACTAGGGGATTGTTGAAACAGTTTGTAAAATATTGAGTCTCTTCGCATGAAAGAATTTTACTGATTTTTTTGTCTATGGCTAATCGTCAGATAGCAAAACTCAAGACTTGAGCAATTCGCAGGTAGACTTGTAAATCACATAAGCGATCGCTTTCTGTGATTATGCTTTTTTGGGAATTTTTATCTGAATTTTAGTCTTTGATTTGAGCGCTGAAGCGCTCACTACGAATTCTCAAATGCTGACGATTCCTGACCATTGGACTTTTTTCTGCTTTTCGCGACGGTAAGAAAAGAAATAATCTGGGGTTTGAAAGGTACAATAAGGAGCGATCGCTATTTGTTCAGGTGCAATTCCCAGCATTTCCATTTGTAAAGCATTCACCCGTCGCACATCTAACCGCACTCTTCCCGGATTTGGATCGGGTAATAAAGGTGAATTTGGTAGCTGATACATGGCATCAATAATAGTTTTTTCATCATTATGTGGTATAATGGTTGCGCCTATTTCTGCTGCTACCTGTTGTGAAACTTGGTAAACTTCGCCAGCGATCGCAGGTCCGAGGGCAATTCGCAAATTTTCGATTTTGCTGCCTTGGGCAATCAATCGGGCGATCGCTTGGGGTACAATCTTAGATGCCGTACCCCGCCAACCTGCATGTAGTGCTGCCACTTGAAGAGTCTTTTCATCGGCAATCAGCACGGGTGTACAATCAGCGCTAGCTACCCACAACGCTTGTAAAGGTTCTTCGCTCATCAAACCGTCTCCCAATACCAGGGCAGAATCACCTTCTCCTTCAACATCATCCCCACCCGCACTTAACTTGCTGGTAATTTCCTGCGGTGTGAGGACAATGTTGCCATGAATCTGTTTTAAGCGATAAGAATTAGATGCTTCTGGTTGCAAGACCTTAGTCAACTCTTGCGGAGAACGTGACCAAAACTGAGAAGTGAAAAAACCGTGAGGGAAACCTTCTAATAGACTGCAAGTCAAGTAGGGAAGTTCTTCCCAAGTTCGCCAGTGCCAAGTGTGCATCTTACACCAAACCTAAACAGAAAATCAACTTCAGCCAATTAATGTTAACTTGTACAACGGGATTTGGGTAAATCTGTGGAATTTGATCGGCAACAGTTAGAAATCGCCCTGAGAAGGCGCGAGCATAAATATTTACCATTGTCTCTACATGTTTTTGATACTGTAGCCTCTACTAACCTTACTGCGTGGGACTTGCTAGAACAAGGTGCAATTCCTGGATGCGTAGTAATTGCGACTTCTCAAACAGCAGGACGCGGACAATGGGGGCGTCAATGGAGTTCTCCTGATGGGGGATTGTATCTTTCAGTCGCTATAGACCCGCAACTAGAGGCAAGCAACAGCTACCAATTAACATTGGCACTTTGTTGGGGAATTGCAAAACAATTGCAAAAATGTGGCGTGAATGTCGGAATAAAATGGCCGAATGATTTAGTATTAAGTAGCCGTAAACTAGGCGGCATTTTGACTGAAACCAAAGTACACAAAGGAAAAATTACACAAGCAGTGGTTGGTGTAGGGATTAACTGGTCAAACTCTGTACCAGAAACCGGAATCAATCTGAAATTCTGGCAAGGGAAAGAGCGAAAAAATGCAATTGATTCTCTGGAAATGCTAGCTTTGGAGGTTTTGCAAGGTATAGAATTTGGTGTTGAGTGCCTTTGTGAAAAAGGAGTAAATATACTATTGTCAGATTATCTAAATTTGCTTACGAATATGGGCGATAAAGTAGACATCAAAAATCATTCGGGTACTGTTGTAGGTGTAACTTCTACAGGAGAATTACGAATAAAGATGGAAACTTATGATACAAAAGCAGTAATAACACCAGAAATTTGTCTTCAACCCGGTACAATCAGTTTGGGTTACAAGGGACTAGGGACTAGGGATTAGGGAATGGGGAATGGGGACAAGGGGGACAACGAGGACAAGGGGACAAGGTGACAAGGGGACAAGGGGACAAGGTGACAAAGCAATTCATAACTCCTCACTCCTCACTCCGCTCCTCCGCTCCTCCGCTCCTCCGCTCCTCCCCACTCCCCACTCCGCTCCTCCGCTCCTCCGCCCCTCCCCACTCCCCACTCCGCTCCTCCGCTCCTCCGCCCCTCCCCACTCCCCACTCCGCTCCTCCGCTCCCGCCTCTTATACACATCTCCGATCCCAC
>NZ_JAOWRF010000225.1 GCF_025753815.1 Plectonema radiosum NIES-515
GGGGGGTGGGGAGGGGGGGGGGGTTTGGGGGTGTTTTATATTATGTCTGACAAATCACATATATGTAGAGACGTTTCGGTGAAACGTCTCTTGTGACGGTTTAGTGGGCAATTTTGCTTAACTCGAACCAAGTGCGGTCTTCCACAATGCCATCATGAGGCAACTTAGTGCGTTCTTGCAGGTCTTTCACCGCGTGTTCTAGCTTAGAACCAAATTCACCGTCGATCGCACCGTTATAATCTTTGCTAGACTTGAGAATATTCTGAACGGTTTTCACTAAGTCGCCTTTGCTGCCTTTTTTCAAAATTGGCATATCCACTGGCGCACCTTTAAACAATGCTCGCCAAGTACTATCGGTAACAATACCATCTTCTTTGAGAAATACGCGATGTTGAAAGGCGATGACACCTTTTTTGGTAGCAGGACCAAATTCACCATCAATCGCACCTGTGTAAGTATTGTGTTTTTTGAGAAGCTGTTGCAGTTCTTTGACTGCATCACCTGTGGAACCTTCTTTCAATACAGGTTTGTTGAGTTTAGCAGAGACATCATTGCTAGATTGCATTCTAATTACTCCAAAAAAAGTAAATGTTTCGGGAAAATCGTTTAAAAAACGAGTTAGATAAAGTTAAAAGACTGTACCAGGTATAAGCGAGCAACGGCTAATACCAAAACCTTACTCTCTATCCTTAATAGGTGTAAGTGAAGTCAAATTATGCAGTTAAAAGACGAATTTGGAAATCAAGAATTGCGAAACGCTGTGACAGGAAGGAAAAATCATAGTTATGCCAGATTTATTTTTAGATTATTGTAGAGACGTTCCGCCGGAACGTCTCTACGGGATTGGTGTAGTCTATTAAAAGTGAAACTGCTGTATGCATGTGTTATGATTATTTACCAAGCTGCTGACTCTGATTTAATTACGATCGCTCAAAAAACCCGACTCGCTGCAAGTTCGTTAGCGGTTCTCTCTAGTGAAGTGAAAATAAGGGCGATTGAAGCGATCGCTATTGCTTTAGAATCGGCGAAAGATGAAATTTTACAAGCGAATATTACAGATTGTGAAGCGGCAGCTACTGAAGGAATTGCCAAACCGCTTTATAAGCGCTTACAGTTGGATGAACATAAGTTAAGAGATGCGATCGCTGGGGTACGAGATGTCGGTAAACTAGCCGATCCAGTCGGTGCAGTGCAGATTCATCGCGAAATTGATACTAACTTAATTCTCAAGCGAATTACTTGTCCTTTAGGCGTTTTGGGTGTTATTTTTGAAGCGCGTCCAGAAGCGGCAATTCAAATTGCAACTCTAGCTATTAAATCAGGCAATGGTGTTATTCTCAAAGGTGGAAAAGAAGCGATTCGTTCTTGCGAAGCCATAGTTAAAGCAATTAAACAAGGTTTATCTCAAACTGCTGTTAACCCCGATGCGGTGCAATTGCTGACAACGAGAGAAGAAACTTTAGAACTTTTGAAGTTAGATAAATATGTAGATTTAATTATTCCTAGAGGTTCTAATTCTTTTGTGCGATTTGTGCAGGAAAATACCCGCATACCTGTGTTAGGTCACGCGGATGGAATTTGTCATCTTTATGTAGATAAAGCCGCTGATATTGCCAAAGCTGTGACGATTACAATTGATTCTAAAACTCAATATCCGGCTGCTTGCAATGCCATTGAAACTTTGTTAGTTCACTCGGATATTGCGACAACATTTTTACCAAAAGTTGCTGACGCTTTGCAAAAAGTTAATGTTGAATTAAGAGGAGATGAAAGCAGCCGCGAAATTTTGCCTAATATTGAACCTGCAACAGAAGAAGACTGGGAAACAGAATACAGTGATTTGATTTTGTCAATTAAGATTGTGGATTCTTTAGGAGATGCGATCGCACATATTAATGATTATGGTTCTCGTCATACGGAAGCAATTATAACCGAAGATGTAGAAGCAGCGGAAACTTTCTTAGCGCTAGTAAATGCAGCTGGAGTTTACCACAACTGTTCTACTCGCTTTGCTGATGGTTTCCGCTACGGTTTCGGTGCAGAAGTGGGAATTAGTACTCAACAAATGCCACCTCGCGGTCCGGTGGGTTTAGAAGGTTTGGTAACATACAAATATCAAATGATTGGCGATGGTCATGTTGTGACTACTTACACTGGGAAGAATGCTAAATCTTTTACTCATAGGGATTTGCTGTAATACCATGTCCTTGTAGAGACGTGACGACGGAACGTCTCTACGACGATTGTGGCGTTTTTATGCTGTAATATCATGTCCTTGTAAAGACGTGACGACGGAACGTCTCTACGACGATTGTGGCGTTTTTATATTGTTTAAACTAATGCTTTTAATAAAGCTTGAAGTTTCAGTTGAATTTCGGCTAGTTCTTTGTCGGGATCGGAACCTGCGACGATACCTGCACCTGCGTAAAGTCTAGCGCGATCGCCATCAATCAGCGCCGAACGAATTCCGACAATAAACTCACAGTTACCCTCAGAATCAACCCAACCCAGTGGTGCTGCATACAAACCCCTCTCAAAGCTTTCGTGACGACGAATTTCTGCACAGGCAATATCTCTAGCTGCACCGGCAACGGCTGGTGTAGGATGCAATTGGGCGATTATTTTTAACGGGTGTACGCTCTTCGGAACTATAGCACTAATTGGTGTCCATAAATGCTGAATGTTAGATAATTGTCGCAGACGCGGTGATAACATTTGGGGTAACAAACCTAGTTCAGATAGGCGCTGCGTGATAAAATCAATTACTAGTGAATGTTCGTGCCTTTCTTTTTGGTTATTTAGCAAGCGATCGCCATTTGCTGCATCTTCAGTTGGTGTTTTTCCTCTTGGTGCAGAACCTGCCAAAGCATCAGTAATTAACTGTTGTTTGTGGATACTAATTAACCTTTCTGGACTTGCCCCAATAAAGTTTTGTCCTCTACCATTACTTGTAGAAAATACATAACAATTTGGATGTAATTCTCGAAGATTGTTTAAAGATTGAACTAAGTTAAATTCATGACTTGACTTGACATCTAGCACATCTGCTAAAACAACTTTGCTCAAGTGATTAGAGCGGATTTGTGATAGTGCCGACAAAACTGAAAGTTTAAATTTCTCAGGGTTAAGCAGAGTTTTTTTACTATATTTGCGTCCAGAATAATCAATATTTATTGCACTTAGTTCTAAAGATTGAATTTTTTCTACTTGTTCACAGAGATTATGTAATAATTTGGGAATATTTACGCTGGAATTGATGATTGTATTCGCAACTAATATACAGCGTTCATTTTTCACAGCTACTTGCCAACGGGGCAGAAAAATGGTAGCCGCAGGAAATGGATAATCAAGTTGGGCATTTTTATCAAAAAAACTGAAGCAGCAAAAAAAGTGAGGGCGAGAAAAAGGTAAATTTGTATTACCGAAATTAATTATATTTTTGAGACAATCTCTGATAAAGTTTTCAGCTAGAATGAAACGTTTTTTGCCAGCAATTTCTAATTTTGCCACAGCATCAATGGCAGCGATCGCTTCTTTTTTGCCTCTGTTCTCAAAGTAAAAATTTATTTCATTTGCTTGATTAAATTGTTCAAGTACTATCAAAGGATCTACATAGTCAATCTCCAGGGAAATACTGACAATCTGCCGACAATGATTTTGACGGCAATTCTCCTGAACCGCTAACAGAAATTCGTATAGCTCTTTATTATATACTTTGAAGTTGGTGCGACATGGTGAAACTGTCATGGATCTAAATTTAGTAAACTTTTTTGAAGTTATCTTCCTAAAGTGCAATAATTCGTGGTCGTATTTTTACAGGTAACATATTCAGTCGCTGTTTAACCAGCGTAATGGCTAAGTGCAAATGACGATGTTGCAATATCCTTTCAGGTCATGACTAGTTTAAGGCAAATCAGTCACAGAAAAAATAGCGATCGCTGCACATCTGACTTTTGTTCTGGTATAAAATTGACACCATAATTGCTTACACAAGATGACTACAAAGCTGATTTCATATCCCCAAAAAAAGTTATGGATGGCGGCAATAAAACCGCCGATGTACAGCGTTGCTATTATGCCTATTTGGGTAGGAACTGCTGTAGCTTTTGGGGAAACCAGGATTTTTCATGGAGCAGTTTTTTCTACTTTTTTAGCATCGGCAATTTTAATTTTGGCGTGGGAAAATATCAGTAATGATGTCTTTGATTCCGAGACGGGAATCGATAAAAACAAACATCATTCTTTGGTAAATTTAACGGCAAATAAAGCATTAATATTTTGGTTAGGAAATTCTTGTTTGGGATTAGGTTTGCTGGGGATACTAGCAATAGCGTGGTGGCAGCAAGACCTAACTGTGATTGGGATAATTTTATTGTGCTGTGCCTTGGGGTATATGTACCAAGGGCCTCCCTTTCGTTTAGGATACCAGGGCTTAGGGGAAATTCTTTGCTTTTTCGCCTTTGGTCCATTAGCAGTGACAGCAGCATACTACAGTCAAACCCAAAGCTGGAATATGACAAGTTTAGCAGCTTCGGTGTTGGTGGGGATTGCCACGAGTTTAATTTTATTTTGTTCGCACTTTCACCAAGTTAAGGATGACATAGCCGCCGGCAAGCGATCGCCTATTGTCCGTCTCGGTACCGCTAGAGGTGCGAAGGTTTTAACCTGGTTCACGGCAAGTATTTATCCCCTCAGCTTGCTGTTTGTACTGTTGGGGATGTTCCCAGTGTGGACATTGCTGAGTTGGCTGAGTTTACCCTTTGCCTTCAAACTATGCAACCACGTTTTGCAAAATCATAACCAGCCAGAAAAAGTCAGCAACTGTAAATTCATCGCTGTTGCCGTCCATTTTTGGAGTTGCTTGCTATTCGGTTTGGGTTTTGTGCTTTAGTGGGAGCGTGGGTAGTGGGACAAGGGGGACAAGGGGGACAAGGGGGACAAGGGGGACAAGGGGGACAAGGGGGACAATTACCAAATACCAATTACCAAATACCAAGAACTTGCAATTGATGCGCTACCGATTTGAATTTCGTCCTT
>NZ_JAOWRF010000252.1 GCF_025753815.1 Plectonema radiosum NIES-515
GGGGGCAGGGGAGACAATGAAAATAATTCTTTCTGCCGTCCCCACTCCCCCACACCACGCTTCTCCCACACCACGCTTCTCCTACTCCCCCACACCACGCTTCCCCATTCCCCATTCCAAGCGTCCCTAGTTATATTTTTGGATATTTGTAAATGTAAAGAATCGGAGAGTTTAGTTGATGAAGATATTAGTATTAAGTTGGGAGTTTCCACCTCGTATTGTGGGAGGAATTGCACGTCATGTGGCTGAGTTGTACCCGGAAATAGTCAAGTTAGGGCATGAAGTCCACCTGATTACGGTGGAATTTGGTCATGCACCGATGTATGAGATAGTGGATGGAGTGCATATACATCGCGTGCCGGTGGCTGGTGCTAACGACTTTTTCCACTGGGTGGTAAACTTAAATGACAGCATGGGGCATCACGGTGGTAAGTTGATGCTAGAAGATGGTTCGTTTGATATTATCCATGCTCATGATTGGTTAGTGGGGGATGCTGCGATCGCTCTCAAGAATACCTTTAAAGTGCCGTTAATTGCTACAGTCCACGCAACCGAATTCGGACGTCACAACGGTATTCACACTAATACCCAACATTATATCAGTTGCAAAGAAAATCTACTTGCTTTTAACGCTTGGCGGATTATCGTTTGTACCGACTACATGCGACGAGAAGTTGAACGAGCGCTTCACAGCCCTTGGAATAAAATCGATGTCATCTATAACGGTATTAGACCAGAAAAGAAACAACACCATCAAGGTTTTCATGCCCAGGATTTTCGTCGCAAATTTGCCGACGATAATGAAAAAATCGTTTATTATGTCGGTCGCATGACCTATGAAAAAAACGTTTCCGGATTGCTAAATGCAGCACCAAAGATACTTTCAGAAATGGGTGGTTACGTCAAGTTTGTGATTATTGGTGGTGGCAATACCGATCATCTGAAACGTCAAGCTTGGGATTTGGGAATTGCCCACAAGTGCTACTTTACCGGCTTTATGTCCGATGAATACTTAGATAAATTTCAAACCATCGCTGACTGTGCCGTTTTTCCTAGTCTTTACGAACCCTTTGGTATTGTTGCGTTAGAAAGCTTTGCCTCTCGCGTTCCGGTAGTCGTTTCTGATACAGGTGGTTTTCCCGAAGTAGTGCAACACACGAAAACAGGTATTGTTACCTGGGTTAACAATTCAGATTCTCTAGCTTGGGGAATACTGGAAGTGTTGAAAAATCCAGGTTATCGGCAATGGTTAGTTGATAATGCTTATGAGGATTTAGAAAGACGCTTTAGCTGGTCTAAAATAGGCAAGCAAACAGAAGATGTATATCAGCGGACAGTCCTAGAGCGATCGCACGTTGTATGGTAAGAGCGTGGTTTGGAGTTGGGAGTTGGGAGTTGGGAGTTGGGAGTTTGGAGTTGGGAGTTAGGAGTTGGGAGTTAGGAGTTAGGAGTTAGGAGTTAGGAGTTAGGAGTTGGGAGTTGGGAGTTGGGAGTTGGGAGTTAGGAGTTTGGAGTAAACAACTATCAACCAACAACTCACTACTATCAACCAACAACTATCAACCAACAGCTCACTACTATCAACCAACAATTACTATACATTGTTTAAGATTGCGCTCAGGATGTTCTGGATAATAGCGATCGCCTCAATATTGCCTGTTGAAGCGAAGGTAACGCCCAATTTAAAGGGTAACGCTGCCAATGTCAATCCTCCCTTAGCAGGTCCCGTCTTTGATTTGGGTGGAGGTGGTTCCGATGTCGATGAAGCTATCCAGTGGATGATTAACCGAGTTAGGGGATGTACTAACTGTACCACCAAGGTTGATGTAGTTGTTCTTCGTGCTTCTGGGGATGACAGCTACAATCAACCAATTTACCAGATGAAAGGAGTGGACTCGGTGCAGACTTTCGTCATTACCAACCGCAAAGACGCAAACAACGCTGATATTGTCAATCAAGTTAAAAATGCAGAGGTGATTTTCTTTGCAGGTGGAGACCAGTGCAAATATATTCGCAACTTGAAAAACACCAAGCTGGAAACTGCTGTAGAATCAGTTTACGCAAGGAAAGGTGGTATCGGAGGAACTAGTGCGGGAGCGATGATTCAAAGTGATTTTGTTTATAATGCTTGTGGAAACAGCGTTGAAACTGAAGACGCACTCGCAGATCCTTATCGAGATGTAAACTTTACCTATAACTTTTTTTCGTGGGCAAATCTGAGGGGAACCATTGTAGACACCCACTTTTACAAGCGGGAAAGAATGGGTAGGATAATGGCTTTTATCGCTCGTCAAATCAAAGATGGTGTAGCTAAAAGTGCTTTGGGGATAGCAGTTAGCGAAGATACATCGGTAGTTGTCGATAACAACGGCAGAGCCAAAGTAATGGGTAAAGGTCCAGCATACTTTATATTAGGCGATCGCACTCCTGAAGTCTGCTCCAAGCGAACTCCTCTAACCTACTCCAACTACAAAATCTGGAAAGTTAACAGCGGTGACACATTCAACTTGAAAAACAGACCAACAACAGGATATTATCTAAGGAGCGTCAAAAGAGGGCGAATAGATTCAAATCCATACTAACTAACCCTCGTAGAGACTATTCTGTGCTACGTCTCTACAATATGTGTACCAACGCAGATTATAATAGACATCTACGAAAAACAATGTAGAGACTTCGTGTTTCTCTGAAAAACAATGTAGAGACTTCGTCTGATCGCGTCTCTACAAAGGTTGTAGACAATGCATAATTAATTTTTGGAGATGTCTAATATAATTTATACATCTGTGCGAGATTTCACACAAACGTTGCCTGCTTCCGCAAACTTTGCACCGTAGAAATAAAGTGTTCTGCTACCCTGTCAATCTCCTCTTGCGTATTAAACCTACCAATTCCAAACCGCACCGATGCATAAGCTAATTGTTCCGAATGTCCCAGCGCTGTGAGAACATGAGAAGGTGCAGTTGTCGCTGAAGAACAAGCAGATCCAGAAGAAACAGCCATTACAGGTTGCAATCCTAACAGCAGTGCAGATCCATCAACTTTTTCAACGCTGATATTTAAATTTCCTGGCAATCGTTGGGTAGGATGTCCGTTGAGATGAATTCCTGGCAATTGGGAAAGTTGCTTCCACAATATGTCTCTTAATTGTGTCAAGCGATCGCTCTCTCTTTTTTGTTCTTCTAAACCGATTTCTACAGCTTTACCAAAGCCGACAATTTGCGGTGTATATAATGTACCAGAACGCATTCCCCGTTCATGTCCACCACCATGTTGTTGTGGTGCGAGTTGTACTCTAGGATTGCGACGACGCACATATAGCGCACCGATACCCTTAGGACCATATACTTTGTGTGCAGTTAGCGACATCAAGTCAATTTTCATTGCTTGCACATCAAGGGGAATTTTAGCGATCGCTTGTGCAGCATCAGTGTGAAAAATAATTTCCTGACTGCGACATAATTCACCAATTTCTGCTAACGGTTGCAAAACGCCAATTTCATTATTAGCAGCCATCACCGAAACTAAAATTGTATCAGAACGCAAAGCTTTTTCTAACTGATTTAAATTAATTATCCCGTCTTTTTCAACTTGAAGAATTGTAATTTCAAAACCAAGAGTTTTGAGATAATTACAAGGGTCAATAACTGCGCTATGTTCAGTTGCAACAGTAATAATATGTTGCCCTTTTTGATAATAAGCTTCAGCAACACCTTTAATCGCTAAATTATTCGCTTCTGTCGCACCGCTGGTAAAGACAATTTCTTCGGGAGTGGCATTAATTGCCTCTGCCAAAATCTTTCGCGTTTGTTTAACAGCCGCTTCTGCTTCCCAACCGTAAACATGACTATTACTAGAAGGATTTCCAAAATGTTGAGTAAAGTAAGGTAGCATTGCTGCTAGTACCCTTTCATCTACGGGAGTGGTAGCGTGAGAATCGAGATATATAGGACGAATAGACATAATTATTAAATCAAAATTGAACCCAGATTTTTTAAGATCCTCAGAACTTTATACAGTTCATTTTCGCGTTTCAACAGCGTCAATTCATCAGACAAAGCATACTTTGGTGCATCTTGCTTACTTAATTTAATAAAAATAAAATTACTGCCATTCATTACTAACCCAAAAGTAGGTCGTTCTGGGTGAGGATTAGCCAACATATAAGCTAGAGCTTGGGGTATACCCATTATTAGAGAAAATACAGCCCTTTTAGACTCAATAGTTAATAACCACAATTGTTGTTTGAGAACCAGCACATCAATGCGACCTCGGAGAATTTCTCCTTCATCTTCCAAAGCAATTTGTATAGATTCTTCGGTTTCAATATCAAAAGGAAGACGATAAAAACCAGCTAAATCTAACAAGGGAGCTAGCACAACCAATTTTACCAATTCTTCTAAAATAGGGCGGCGATCAACTAAGCTAAGATAATTAGTTTTAACTCGATCTAGAGCCTGCTTTTCTGAATCAGTAATTTCCGGCAGATTATCAAACCACTCTGTAAAAAATTGGTCGTTGTTATCTCGTTGTAGACCAAATTTTTCTTTTAAGTCAATGATGTTAACGGTTTGTGCTTGGATGACTGTAACCATAGTTGATAAAATACCAGCTTTATTCATTATTCTAATGTAGAGACGCGAAATTTCGCGTCTCTACAAAGGTTCTGGATAACGCATATTTAATTTCTACCAGATAGTATATACTACCAGTTCTCTAACACCCCAATTGAAACGACGCTAAAATAGCCACAGAACAATCTTAAGGTTTCCATGACTCTGACCATCGACGACTTAGAAAGACTGCAAGAAAAGCTCAAAGAAGACCATTGCGACTATCAACTAGAACTACAAGAGGGAAGCATTGTCGTTATGGGTCCATCAGATATTGAATCGAGTGAAATTGGGGCTGAGTTTATCAGATTGCTGGGAAACTGGGTTAAACCGCGTAAACTAGGACGTGTGTTTGATTCTAGTGGTGGGTTTATTATGCCTAACAGCGAATTGCGGGCACCAGATGTTTCCTTTGTGTCAGCCCAAAGATTGAAACGTACAATCCGCGACTTTGCCCAATTAGTTCCAGATTTAGTAGTAGAAATTAAATCGAAAACAGACCGCATCCGTCCCTTGGAAGATAAAATTAAACTATTTTTGCAATTAGGTGCATTAGTTGGGATATTAATTAATCCAGATGAATTGACTTTAACAATTTATCGCTTAAATAGTGAAGGTGAAGTGTTGACGGGTGAAGATAAGCTAATTATTCCAGAGTTATTTCTGGGGTGGGAAATTTCGATTTCGCAAATATGGCCCCCAGTATTTGAATAAAAAAATTATCTCATATGAGCGGGAGCGATCGCTTGCATTCATCCGCCATAATTAGAATGAGTGTAGTTACGACTGAACGTCAAATACTTGACAAATGACCAACAACATGAAGCGCGACTTTACTAACCGCGAAGAGTTAGTAACTTACCTCCGCGAACAATTTCCAGACGCAGCACAACGAGATAATCATATCAGCGAAATTGTGGGCGGACGCAAAGCCGCCGAGAAAGCGCTACAAAAAGTAGATTCTGCACGCTACGCAAAAACACGTAACTTTTTCACAGGTGCAGTAACGCGACTTTCACCTTATATTCGTTATGGTGTTCTCAGTTTGCGAGAAATTCGAGATTATGTCGTTGAGGGGGTGCAAAACCCAGACGAAACAACTAAACTAATTAACGAGCTAGGCTGGCGAGACTACTGGCAGCGTTTATACGCCAAACTAGGCGATAATATCTGGCAAGACCAAGAAGAATACAAAACAGGCTATACCCCCTCAAATTACGCACCTGAGTTACCAGAAGACATCAAACAAGGCACCACAGACAGAGTTTGCATCGACAGCTTCAGCCGTGACTTACGAGAAACAGGCTACTTGCACAACCATGCACGCATGTGGATGGCAGCTTACATTGTCCACTGGCGGCGTATTCGTTGGCAAGCCGGTGCAAAGTGGTTTTTAGAGCATTTGTTAGATGGCGATCCTGCTAGCAATAATATGTCATGGCAATGGGTAGCCAGCACCTTTAGTCACAAAGCTTATTTTTTCAACCGCGAAAATTTAGAACGTTACACCGAAAGCGTTTATTGTAAACAGTGTCCCCTTTACGGTCATTGTGACTTTGAAGGTAGTTATGAAGAAATAGAACAAAAGCTTTTTCCTAAAGCCGAATTTAACAAACAAGCTAACAGTCAAAGTTGGCAAAAAGGCAAAAAACGCCGTTAAAAATCTTGGTGTGGTTCGTTATTTAAAATCTAAAAACCAATGACTCAACCAATTATTTGGGTGCATGGAGACTGCCTCAGCCCCCAAAATCCCGCACTACAAGAACACCCCGATGCACCCGCAATTTGGGTTTGGGATGATGCTTTAATTGAAGAATGGCAACTAAGTTTAAAACGCCTCACTTTTATCTATGAATGCTTACTTGAATTACCCGTTGTCATTCGTCGTGGTGATGTAGTGCGAGAAGTTTTAGCTTTTGCCAAAGAGCATAATACTAACTTAGTTGTCACCACAGAAAGTGTTAGTCCACGTTTTGATATGATGTGTGACGAAATTGAAAAAACTTTGGACTTGGAAATTTTTGAAGTAGAACCGTTTTTTGAATACGACGGCTATATCGACTTGAAACGCTTCTCTCGCTATTGGAAAGTCGCTGAAAAATATGTGTTTGAATAAATAGACATCTCCAAAAATTAATTATGCATTGTCTACAACCTTTGTAGAGACGCGATCAGACGAAGTCTCTACATTGTTTTTCGGAGAAATACGAAGTCTCTACATTGTTTTTCGGAGATGTCTAATGAATATGTATATACGGTTTTTATGTGATTTGTGAAAATTATTTTTTAACGAACCGCTAAGAAGCCAAAAACGCCAAGAAAGGAGAAAAAGAGAGTTTTCACGCTCTTATTTAGAAACTGATATATTATATTATGTCAGGTTTATTACTCACAATGGAAAGACGTAAAGAGTGGAACGTCTCTACGACGGTTGCGACGTTTTTATTACTGTTAATTAAACGGACATGATATATTGGGTAGATAGGCATTTGTGTAACCTATGCCCCAAGAAAAGCCCTTAGTCTTAACCGAAGAAAGTGACGCATTGCAGCTTTACCCACGTCCACCAATCCTCACTAGCTTAGATGTAGGTTGGTGTGGAGTATGTTTTGCCTATATGTGTCAACCTGCTTATGAAGTGCCGGAAGTTTCTACCCCTCGTTGGCATTCTATTGCGATTTTTACTCATGGAAACCGTATAATTCATGCCGATCGCAAACTAGATGGACGCTTTCACCGTGACGCTGTAGTCGGAGGTGATATAGTTATTACTCCGGTCAACATAGGTCAAGGTGCTGCTTGGGAAGATGAAGGTGATTTTATCATTCTCGGTATAGAAGCTGACGTTTTCGCTCGTACAATTGATGAAGCAGCAGATGCAAAAGATTTGGAATTATTACCGCACTTTGCCACACCCGATCCTCTAATTTACCAAATTGGATTAGCGCTGAAAAGTGTGTTAGAAAATAATCCGACAAATAGTCGTCTTTATGCAGAGACGATGATAAATGCTTTGTCAGTTCACTTAATGCAACATTATTCAACACGCAAACCGATTTTGCAACAATATAAAGACGGTTTGCCAAAGTATAAATTTAAGAAAGTAATTGACTATATAAACGCCCACTTAGAACAGGATTTAAGTTTAACAGAGTTGGCGGCTTTAGTGCAGATGAGTCCGCATTACTTTTCTCACTTATTCAAACAATCAGTGGGAATCTCCGCACATCAATATGTAATTCGCTGTCGGGTTGAGCGTGCAAAAAACTACCTTTTGCAAGGTGATTTGAGTATTGCAGAAGTTGCTTACAAAGTTGGTTTTGCTAACCAAAGTCATCTTAATAGACATTTTAAAAGGTTGCTGGGTATAACACCGAAACAAATATAGCACTTCTCGGTTCGGTGCAGTACAAACAAGACCTCACCCCGGGAGTTCCGGACACCCCCCTCCTTTATAAGGCAATACGCGGGCGTGTTAAGGATTTTTGGTACTGATTTTAGACCTGTAGAGACGTAGCTAGCTTACGTCTCTACGAGGATTTGGGGTTTAACTGAACGGTATTGCTTTATAAGGAGAGGGGAAGGGGGTGAGGTTTTATATACCTCATATCATGTCCGGTAACATGACCGTAATAAAATATTTGTAGAGACGTTACATGTAACGTCTCTACAATATTCGGTATCATGGGTAAGCTCCCGGACATGATATCAATTGAAAACCGCTATATTAAGTTAATAATTTATAGCCTTGGGGGTTAAAATTCCATGATTATTGCTGAACGCTATTACTCACCTGAAGAATACTTAGAAATAGAGTTAAAATCCGAAGAACGACACGAATATATTAATGGTCAAATTATCCCAATCACAGGTGGAACACCCAATCATAACCAAATTGCTCTCAACCTAAGCGGTACGCTCAATTTTGCTCTAAAACGTCAACCATTACGCGTTTTTGTGACAGACCAAAGATTATGGATTCCTCAAAAGCGAATTAATACTTATCCTGATGTGATGGTTGTTGCGGGTGAACTTGAATTTCAAGAAGGAAGAAAAGACACTCTGACAAATCCGATAATGATTGCTGAGGTACTTTCAAAATCAACCAAAAGCTATGACCGAGATGAAAAATTTGCGGCTTATCGAACAATTCCCAGCTTTCAAGAATATCTGCTAATTGACCAGTATACAATGCACGTTGAACAATACAGCAAGACAGATAACAATCGCTGGATATTTACTGAATATGAAGATGCTGATGTAACGATATCTTTAGCGTCTATTTCCTTTGAAATTTCCCTCGCAGATATTTACGATAAAGTGGACATCGACCGCTCTTTTATTATGCATTACCCAGAACCCTTGATTAGACGTAGCACTTGGTAGTCTCTACATCTTTTCCAACAGATGTCTAGTGGACTTCGACGCTCAAGATTAAAAAATCTTGCAAATATAGCAAGAACGTACAAAAAATCGGATGAATATACAAGACATAAGGAAGCGCGATCGCCATACTAATAAATAGAAGTATTAGTTGCGTTGCATATGACTTGGAATTTACCCGGTGCCCCTTGGTTAATTGCTCACAAATCCATGTTCAAAGTAAATAAACCCAAATTATTTACTATTTGTGGTCAAGATTATGTACTCTGGAAAAACGATAAAGGTGAAATTTCCGCTTTAGAAAATATTTGCCCTCACATGGGTGCAAAGCTTTCTGATGGTTGGATTTGCCCGGAAACTAATACAATCGCTTGTCCTTTTCATGCATTAGAATTTGACTCGGAAGGTAAAGCAATTTTACCAAATGAAAAAACTTCCAAACCTCTCGCAAAACAACTTAAGTTATTTTTGCAAGGTGATTTTATTTGGACTTACGCAAATCAAGAACCAAAGCTTCCCATTCCAGATGTTTTGGAAAAGCTATCAACTCAGTTTCGATTTATCGGTGTAGCGGGAGATGTAACTATAAAAGCACCTTTTATTGATGCATTAGAAATTAATCATGATGTAGATCACGCTCAAGGCACTCATCGAGAACTTTTTAGAATCAAAGAAACAATAGTTAATGACTTTCAAGCTAATAATTATTTTTCTGTCTCTACTATCAAGCACATTAGAGAGAAAAATACTCTGAATGAGTACCGACAAAATATAGCTTTACTATTTACTCCCAATCCGGTGGAATTAGTTCTAGAAAATTACTTTCCATCTCTTGTAGTTGTTTATAGCGATTCACCGTTGGGGAAACTTGTGCAAGTGTTCACCATATATCCACAAACCAAAAACACGACACGCACGTTTATCCCACTCTTGACTGAAAAATCCTTTGGTATTTTTAACTCAATTCTTGAACCACCAACTATCAAAGCTACAGAGGAAATAATTCGGCAAGATGCAGTGATGTTAGAAAATCTTTATCCAAGATTTGAACCGAAAATTAGGCTTTCTCATGAAGAACCTTTACATTGGGTTCGTCAGCTTTATCACAATTGGTAAAGTAGAATTTGGCTGGTTAAGCTTTAAGCGCTTAAGCGCTGACTACAATTTGTTTATGATGTCATCCAATTTACGACAATACCTGCCTAGTGGTGACGAACTTTGGTGTTCTGACGATACACCTGTGGATAACGAAGACCAGAATTTTATCCCCAACTTTCTGCTGTTTTTACTAGAAGCGATTTGGAAAACTCGTCAAGATTGGTTTTTCGCTGTTGATATGGGAGTTTACCACACTACTGGAGTGAATCCTAGAGTCCCGGTTGTCCCCGATGGTTTTTTGAGTTTGGGTGTGGAAAGACGCAAACAAGGAAAATCTCGCAGAAGCTATGTTGTGTGGGAAGAAAATGATATACCACCGATGTTTGTTTTAGAGGTGGTTTCCTGGACACCAGGAGAGGAATACGACACCAAAGCCGCGATTTATGCGAATTTGGGGGTATTATACTACATTATTTATAATCCGGAATATTGGCAAAGAGACCGCCATCAACCATTTGAAGTTTATAAGCTGATTGATGGTTCTTACGAATTGCAAAAAAGAGAACCATTTTGGATGCCAGAGATTAAATTAGGAATTGGGCGATCGCCTGACCCTTCTGGAATCATCCAACGCGAAGTTTTATCTTGGTATGATGAGCAAGGAAATCGTTACCCAACCCTAGAAGAACAAGCTCAACAGGCTCAACAAGCCAGACTTGATGCGATTCCTCGTTTACTACAAATGGGGTTAGCTGTTGAGCAGGTAGCAGAGGTATTGGGACTATCAATCGATATCGTCCGGACAGAAGTTCAAAAATGATAATTGATTTGCCTCGTTACTGGGCTATTGCCTGCAACTTTAAAGGCTTTGCCCTAATAGACATCGACCGCTATGCTGATTATCCGTTGCCCAAAACCCTTGTAGAGACGTGAAATTTCACGTCTCTACATTCAATTTCAGGCATTGCTTAATTGATGCATGAATCCGGATGTAGAGACGTAGCACTGCTACGTCTCTACAAGGATTTTGGTATTATGTAAAACCATTTTCACGCCCCGGATTCAACAACGCTCAATTTCACGTCTATGTCTACTAATAGCATTCCCATGCAGAGCACGGGAACGAGGATTAATCTTGATCTAAGCGTAGCACTGCCATAAAAGCTTCCTGCGGTACATCCACCGTACCCAAAGACTTCATCCGCTTTTTACCCTTTGCTTGCTTCTGCAAGAGTTTCTTCTTACGGCTGATGTCACCACCGTAACACTTAGCGAGTACATCTTTCCGCAAAGCGGGAATATGTTCGCTAGCAATAACCTTACTACCAATACTCGCTTGAATTGGCACTTTAAATTGGTGTCGGGGAATCAATTCTTTAAGTTTCTCAGCCATCCCTCGTCCAACATTGTAAGCTTTATCACGGTGGACAATCATCGCTAAAGAATCCACCGGATCGCCGTTAATCATGATATCCAGCTTCACCAAGGGATTTTCGCGATAGCCGATGATGTGATATTCCATACTTGCGTAACCACGCGATCGCGATTTCATTTGATCAAAGAAGTCGGTGACAACTTCCGCCAAAGGTAGCTCGTAAGTCAGTGTGGTGCGTCCTTTGGTAAGATACTTCATATCTTTGAAGATACCGCGCCGATTTTGCGACAACTCCATCAAACTACCTACGTAGGTTTCCGGCGTAATCATTTCTACCTGAACGTAAGGCTCTTCTATCTTTTCCCGGTCGTTGGGTGCAGGTAAACGGCTGGGGTTATCGATGTACAGGACTTCACCCTTGTTGGTTGTCACCCGGTAAACTACTGATGGCGCTGTAATAATTAAATCTAGATTATATTCACGTTCCAACCGTTCTTGGACAATTTCCATGTGGAGCAACCCCAAGAACCCACAACGAAAGCCAAATCCCATCGCGCTAGAGGTTTCTGGTTCGTAGTGCAGTGCTGCATCGTTGAGCTCCAGCTTTTCTAAAGCTTCCCGCAAGTCTTCAAATTGGTCAGCATCGATGGGAAACATTCCACAAAAGACCATCGGTTTCGCTTCGGTGTAACCGGGCAGAGGTTCTGGGGCTTTTTTCGCAGTGAGGGTAATTGTATCACCTACCCGTGCATCGGCGACAGCTCTAATCGATGCGGCTAAATAACCTACTTCCCCAGCGTGGAGTTCGTCAACTTGCTTTTGAGTGGGAGAAAGTACACCCAATTCATCAATGTCGTATTCTTTCCCCGACACCATCAAATAAATGCGATCGCCTTTTTTCAGTTTGCCATCCATCACCCGAAAATAAACAATCACTCCCCGGTAGCTATCGTAGTAACTATCGAAAATCAACGCCCTTAAAGGTTGATCTATCGTATTCTGTGGGGGTGGTACGCGCTCCACAATTGACTCTAAAATTTCCGAGATGCCAATTCCCTCTTTCGCAGAAGCCTGAATCGCATTACTGCAATCTAAACCGATAATTTCCTCAATTTCGCTAATTACCCTTTCTGGTTCTGCTCCTGGCAAGTCTATTTTATTCAAAACTGGGATAATTTCTAGATTATGCTCTAGCGCTAAATATACATTTGCCAAAGTTTGCGCTTCTACACCTTGGGAAGCGTCAACTACCAAAAGTGCCCCTTCACAAGCAACTAAACTCCGCGATACTTCATACGAAAAATCTACATGCCCAGGAGTATCAATTAAATTCAGTACATACTCTTGACCGTCTTTTGCTTTATAGTTCATCCGGGCAGCTTGCAGCTTAATTGTAATGCCGCGCTCCCGTTCTAAATCCATGTTGTCGAGAAACTGTTCCTTCATCTGCCGCTGTTCCACGGTACCAGTAGTTTGCAGTAAGCGGTCAGCGAGGGTAGATTTCCCGTGGTCGATATGAGCAATAATACAAAAATTGCGAATGCGAGCTGCGGGAACGTCAGTCATATACTTCTTTAATTAAGCGGCAAGCGAGTTGAGAAAGCTATTTCCTTCATGTATTGTAATGCAATTAGTTCGCGCTTAGGCTCTTGGGGGTGGAGGATTGGAGGATTGGAGGAGTGGAGGAGTGGAGGAGTGGGGGAGGGAAGGTGACAATAAGGACAAGGGGACAAGGGGACAAGGGGGACAAGGGAAAATATTTCTTTTTTCTTATCCTTTACCCCTTCCCCTGAAGAGAAATATGAAGGTCTATATCTATAGCATCTGGTATTGAACAACCAGAGGCGTACAATAAACATGAAGAACTGCAAAAAATACACACATTCCGAGGCGATCGCACCCTCGTGATTGCCCGGAAATTGCTGATTGACTGAGAAAATTTATAGAGCTATTGTTTTGTCAGGATTCTCGGAAAATTGTGAGTTCATTCCCCGAAACTGCTACTTTGGCAGTATGGGTTGAAAATAGAACTCCAAGAAACGAAGATTTTTCAAATCAACTACTTGTGTATAATTGTCTTCTTTACAAAGCCTTTGACAAGATGAATTTATCCTTATACAAAGCTATGAATATAAAACAGAAAGCTACCGATGCGGAAAACAGACAAGCCGATAAGGTAGAAATCGCTATCCACCTTGATTCTGAGTTAGTAGAGCAAATTCAACATTTGACCAACGATCCCAGTAAAGTGATTGAGGTGGCAATTCGTCAGTGGTTGCGAGGTGAAGTTAACAGAGATGATGAGCTGACGCGTACTCCTTACCGTACACCTGTTCCACCACGCGGGGAATGGAATGATTGACTTATCCTTTGATAAGTTATAAACAGAGGATGAAGAAATGTAATTTTTTTGTCGAAGATCACAAATTGGCGAAAAAAACATTGCGAAGATGCCACAGTTGTAACATTTTATGCCAAACTTTAAGCAGCTTTTGCTAAACCCTTGCGGCTGACGTTTGTTTATCTAGCTCAAGTCATGAGTATTACTGCCAACTCCCAACTTCCGAATCTATTGTCGAAGAATCTGAAATCTATTACCAGTAAAGTTGAAAATTCAATACCAACTCTGGGATCGGAGTTGGTGTACACCCAAGACACCAGAGGAGATTACCTGACATTTTATTGGAGTGCAGGCGATCGCTTGGGGATAAATTCTGAGCAAATAATAGGCGATCTAAATCGGGATGAAATTTTTTCCCCGGTAGAAAAGGTTGCCTATTTGCAACGTTTAGGGCGAATTGTGAAAAATTTGGTCCCAGAAAGGTGTCAGTGCTGGTTTAGCTATCGTCAGGAATTATTTGAGTTGGAGTTGGTAATCAGCCCAATTATGCCGACCTTAGGCACAGCCGCGACAACAGTTTTAGTAATGGGACGATTGCTACAAACAAAAAGCAACAAAAAAGCAGTACATCTGCCAGCACCACAACCAACAGAGTTAGAGTTAGCTTTAAGTTCACATCAATACCAAAAGTTGGTAAGTCAAATTACCAGAAACATCAGAAGGACATTAGATTTAGATATTATTTGGCAACAAACAGTTGACAGTTTAGGAAAAGCACTACGGTTAGAACGCTGTATTATTTGTCCATACCAAAAAGAAAGTGCCAAGATATCGATAATAGCAGAGTATCACAAGCCAGATTTGGACTCAATACTAGGGTTAGAAATAGATTTAGCAACTGAACCTGCATTTGCTCAAGCTTTAGCAACCCTAGAACCAATTATGGAAAATAAGCCTAAGCATATACTGTTTAGGCAAGAGAAAATTTTAGTAGTTGCGACTTGCCATCAAGACCAACCGAATGCTTTAATTGCCGTCAGCTTGCCAGATGAGTACTACAAGTTGACTTCATTAGAATTAGACTTGGCAAAAGAAGTAGCAGATCAATTAGGAACAGCGATCGCTCACGCCACATTATATAAAGAATTAGAAGCCGCACGTCAAAAAGCTGAAGAAGCCTCCCGTCTGAAAACCGAATTTCTCACCAATGTATCTCACGAAATTCGCACCCCCCTAAATGGAATGATCGGTTTTCAACGCCTGATTTTGGACGGTATGGCAGATGATGTTGAAGAACAAAACCAATTTTTGCTAGAAGCCCATAAATTATCTCTACACCTACTCGATATCATCCAAGACATCTTAGACTTTGCCAAAATCGAAGCCGGCAAAACCGATCTCGAACTGCGTTCAGTAAATCTCGACGAGTTATTGAGCGATGTGGGAACTTCTATGCACATGCAAGCTGAACAGAAAAACCTCAGCTTCGAGATGCAAACCCCCGATATCTCCGATGAAATTATTGTCCACGGTGACTATCTACGCCTCAAGCAAGTAATCATCAATTTAGTTGGCAACGCGATAAAATTCACTCATGAAGGTGGTATAACTCTCAGCGCTGACGTAGTTCGCAAAAAAGTAGTATTTCAAGACCAGCAATTTCCTGGTATGGTAAGAGTACGTGTAGCAGACACAGGTATTGGCGTTTCTTTAGATAAACAAGACAAATTATTTCAATTATTCTCCCAAGTAGATGGTTCCCGCACTCGCCAATATGGTGGTACAGGTTTAGGATTGGCAATATCTCAGAAGCTAGTAGAAGCAATGGGTGGTGAAGTCAATTTTTACAGCTTGGGCGAAGGGCTTGGTTCAACAGTCACATTCACAGTACCTTTATATCAACAGCCAGTTATGGTTTTATCAAGTGAAATTGACACCCCAGATTAAATAAAATGTACTCTTAGCTCGTAGTGAGCGGTAAACCGCTCAGATATTTAATTTGAACGGATAGAGTTCAGATATTCCAACATTATGCTGTACTTAAGATCACAGATTTAGTTATTTGTCAATAGTCTGTAACACAGGATAACCGACGAACAACCAAAAGCAATTCAGATGCAATTGGATCTACGATCAATTTAATAAAGCGAGAAAATAAAATCCTGGGGACTAGGGACTGGGGACTGGAAAAAGAATTATTACCAATGCCCGTTACCTATTCCCCAATTCAATCATTCATTTACGAGGTCTAAACTTATGGAACTGACAACTGATAACGTAGAGACAGTCTTGGATGAATTACGCCCATACCTGATGTCTGATGGCGGCAACGTGGAGCTCGTAGAACTCGATGGTCCTGTTGTCAAGCTGCGACTACAAGGTGCTTGTGGTTCTTGCCCAAGCTCTACAATGACATTGAGAATGGGTATTGAGCGCCGTCTGCGTGAAATGATTCCAGAAATTGCCGAAGTGGAGCAAGTAATGTAAAAGTTAGGAGGAGCGGTAGAGACGTTCCACACCGAACGTCTCTACGAGGAGTTATGAGTTTTGACTTAACTCCTAACTCCTAACTCTTAACTCCTAACTATATCCTATGTCTCAACCCCTTTACGTCGCCTTTATCTGGCATCAACATCAGCCGCTGTACAAATCTCCTAACAGCGGCGTTTCTGTGAAAAGTAGTCAGGATTACCGCCTACCTTGGGTGCGTTTGCATGGCACTAAGGATTATCTCGATCTGGTGCTACTTTTAGAAAGGTATCCTAAGTTACACCAAACGGTGAATTTAGTTCCTTCGCTGATATTGCAATTAGAAGATTACATTGCTGGCACTGCCTTTGATCCTTACTTAGAAGCGAGTCTGACACCCGTTGAACAACTGACGACTCAACAGCGGCAATTTATTATCGAACATTTTTTTGATGCTAATCGCCACAATTTGATTGATCCGCATCCTCGGTATGCTCAGTTGTATCAGCAAAAACAGGAGCTTTCGGCAGATTGGTGTTTAGCAAATTGGCAATTGTCAGATTACGGCGATTTGCTGGCTTGGCATAACTTAGCGTGGATTGATCCGCTGTTTTGGGACGATCCAGAAATTGCCACTTGGTTAAAGCAGGGTAAGGATTTTAGTTTAAGCGATCGCCAACGCATTTACTCTAAACAGCGCCAAATCCTCAGCCAAATAATACCACAACACCGCAAAATGCAAGACGCGGGGCAATTGGAAGTAACCACCACACCTTACACTCACCCGATTTTGCCTCTACTTGCTGATACCAACTCCGGACGGGTTGCAGTGCCAAATATGACATTGCCCCAAAGCCGCTTTCAATGGGCAGAAGATATTCCTCGCCACTTACGGAAATCGTGGGATTTATATCAAGACCGCTTTGGACAAGAACCGCGTGGATTGTGGCCCTCAGAACAGTCAGTCAGTCCGGCGATACTTCCAGATATTATTAAACAAGGATTTAAGTGGATTTGCTCAGATGAAGCCGTCTTAGGGTGGACAAAAAAACACTTCTTCCACCGTGATGGAGCGGGGAACGTGTTGGAACCAGAGTTACTTTACCGACCGTATCGTTTAGAAACTGCCGCTGGTGATTTGGCGATCGTCTTTCGCGACCACAGATTATCAGACTTGATCGGCTTTACCTACGGGGCAATGCCGCCAAAACAAGCCGCTGCCGACTTAGTGGGACATTTACAGGCGATCGCTAAAATGCAAAAAGACAGCCAAAGCGAACAACCTTGGTTAGTTACCATCGCTCTAGACGGCGAAAATTGCTGGGAATTTTATCCCCAAGATGGCAAACCCTTTTTAGAAGCCTTATATCAAACTTTAAGTAACGAACCAAATCTTAAACTCGTTACCGTCTCCGAATTTATCGAACAGTTTCCCCCCACAGCAACCATTCCCGGAAATCAACTACATAGCGGTTCTTGGGTAGATGGCAGCTTCACCACCTGGATCGGCGATAGAGCCAAAAATCGCGCTTGGGACTACCTCACACATGCTAGGCTTACCCTTGCCAATCATCCAGAAGCCACTGAAGAAAACAATCCCGAAGCTTGGGAAGCTTTATATGCCGCCGAAGGTTCCGACTGGTTTTGGTGGTTTGGTGAGGGGCATTCCTCAAATCAAGATGCCATCTTTGACCAGTTGTTCCGCGAACACTTGTATGGAATTTACAAAGCATTAAATGAACCTATACCCTCTTATTTAAAAAAAGAAGTAGAAACGCACACAGCAAAGACAGATCGTCGCCCACAAAGCTTTATTCATCCAGTAATTGACGGCAAAGGCGATGAACAAGACTGGGACAAAGCCGGACGCATAGAAATCGGCGGAGCGCGGGGGACAATGCATAATAGCAGCCTCATCCAGCGACTTTGGTATGGAGTGGATCACCTGAATTTCTATTTACGGGTGGATTTAAAAAGTGGTGTCGCACCAGGGCAAGATTTGCCACCAGAGTTGAATTTGCTTTGGTATTACCCTGATAAAACAATGCACAACAGCCCGATTCCTTTGGCGGATGTGCCGGATGCAGCACCAGTTAATTATCATTTCCATCATCATTTGGCAATTAATTTGCTGACGCAATCGATTCAGTTTCGCGAAGCTGGGGACAATTATCAATGGCTTCCCCGTTTCAGTCGCGCTCAAGCAGCTTTAGATACTTGTTTAGAAGTGGCGGTACCGTGGGCAGATTTGCAAGTCCCACCAGATTATCCCGTGCGCTTGATTTTGGTGCTTTCAGATGAAGGGCGTTTTTGCGACTATTTGCCGGAAAATGCTTTAATCCCGATTGAAGTACCTTAGGGGGAAGGGGAAAGGGGACTCATGGGAAAGGGACTCATGGAAAAGCGAAGACTAAAACTGCATATCAATTGAGATTCGTAGTAGGCACTGAAGTGCCTAAGATAAGCGCTCTTTGCGCTTACTACGAACCTCTATCAAAGCGGTAAAAATTATCGAGTTAGAGGCAGACAAAGAAAGTTCTTTATTTCTTTCCCCTTTCCCCCCTCAATAAAGTGCCCAATCCATCCGGAAAATTAGCGAAACCTGGGAGAATTTTGGTTTCAATTGCGTGAAAGGTCAGGATGGTAGCAAATAAAGGCAGGAATGAGCGCAAAAACTCTCTGCAACTCTTATTGCTTGGCGCACTTGGCGTACTTGGCGGTTCGTTTTATCGATCAGGAGTGCGTAAGTCCTAAAACGGTAATGCTACTGGCGTAAAAGAATCTTTATGGTTAAATTAAAGACATTTAGCATTTAAGCAAAACCCCCCTATAGCCTGATGAATAGCTTTCCTCCGAAAACATCAAACTTTCATGCGGATATTTTAAAGCAGACTCAGCTTGGTAAACTGTGTGGTCAAGCGCAGTTATTTCGCGATCGCTATGCAATATTGAAAATATTGGGCAGAGGTGGTTTTGGCATCACGTTTCTCGCCAAAAATATGATTCTACCGGGAAATCCTCTGTGTGTGATTAAACAGCTTTGTCCCAAGGTAAGTAGTCCGAAAAATTGGCAACGAGCGTGCGATCGCTTTGAAAAAGAAGCAAAAACCTTAGGTCAGCTTGGTAGTCATTCTCAGATTCCCATGCTTTTAGACTACTTTCAAGCAAATGGAGAATTTTATTTAGTTCAAGAATACGTACACGGTTCTACTTTGGCACGGGAAATCAAACGAACCGGTCTCAAAAGCGAAGCCGCAGTTAAACAGTTTTTGCACGAATTCCTGCCAGTATTGCAATACGTTCATAAACATCATGTAATTCATCGCGATATCAAGCCCCAGAACTTGCTACGCTCTGAAGATGATGGACGGGTGGTTTTAATTGATTTTGGCGCAGTTAAAGAGAAATTAGTCGAAACTAGTGACAGCGAAGAATATAAAAATGCCTCAACAAATTTTGTCGGGACTATGGGATTTGCCCCACCAGAACAGTTTTCCCTACGTCCAGTTTATGCTAGTGATATTTACGCAGTCGGAGTGACTTGTCTTTATCTGCTAACTGGCAAAGCACCTTTTGAATTTGAGTATGACTCGAATACCGGCGATATATGTTGGCAAAAACATGTAGATGTCAGTGACCATTTTGCTCAAGTTTTAGGCAAAATGGTGAAGGTGTCGTTATCAGATCGTTTTCAGACAACTAATGATGTTATGTATTCCTTAGGTTTGGAAAGCTATTTACCGACTTTGATGAATTGTTTAACTACCCAACCCAAGGGAGGTAAAAGTAGTGGAAACGCAGAATACTCTGATTACCTGTCACCTGTAGCACGCACAGCTAGCGCTATTCGCGAATGGAAAGCAAAGCTTAATGCCAAAAATCATCCGAAATTTAATCGTTGCTTACCTGAAGTATCTAATTAATCAGAAAAATTAAAACAGATTTTTCATATATTTGTCGATGCGATCGCCACATGTAATGGTCGTTACATAAAGCAGATATAAAATTTTATTACATAAAGATTAGAGAAATCACAGGTGAACACGGTAACATCTGTAGATGAAGCCATTAGACAACCTATTTGAAAAATAATGTAGAGAGGTTAAATTTAACGTCTATACAAGGGTTCGGGCAACGCATAATTAATTTCTGGAGACGTCTATTGAAGCCATAGAAGAATCAAAGCCAGATGTTTTAATCAGCAACATCTGTATCCAAGGCAAAGATGGTTATTCGCTGATTTGCTCTATCAGACTCAAAGAAGCTTATTTCGGAGGATTTCTTCCTGCCCTTGCATAACCCGTGTGGTTATGCATATCCGCAACCGCGTACTAAAGCTTTTGAAGCTGGGTTTCAGCAACTTATTTTTAACCCTTTTGACCCTGATAAACTAGTTGCATAAGTGGCAAAACTTACACGATTACGCTATTTTTCTGCTAACAAACAAACATTTTTACTCAATTGCGTGTCAGTAATAGAAACTTATAAAAAAGTTTCCATTAATACTAACAAGATTGTTAATTGCCAATGTATAAACTAATGAGCACAAAATTATTCATCAGAAACTTTTTTTTGTTCAGATTATTGTATAATCGGGAGAATAATAAATCATCCGGCTCTCTTGGTTTTCCGGAGTCTTGGAAAACTAACTATTAATTGCAAACGTATACTAATAAGTAATTCCCCACTCCCCAAAACCTGTGTTGTCTACCAAAAGTACACGAGAGCCAATTTTATTAAGGGAAAATTTGGGGCAAACTTAGCATCATTTGTCACGCAGTCGCACCCATCAGATCATGATCTGCTGCATAAATCCCGATTGCCCAAATCCCCTAAATCTTGAAGGAAAGAAGTTTTGTCAAACATGCAGCACCCCTCTCGTGCCACTGTTGCGAAATCGTTTCCGTGTAATTCGAGTACTTTCAGATGAGGGTGGATTCGGCAGAACCTATCTATCAGAAGATATCGATAAACTTAACGAACGCTGCGTCATCAAGCAATTAGCACCAAAATTCCAAGGCAGTTGGGCGCAAAAAAAAGCAATGGAGTTGTTTCAAGCAGAAGCTAAACGACTGCAAGAGCTCGGAGAACATCCGCAAATTCCGACTTTATTAGCTTATTTTGAGCAAGACGGCTGTCTATATTTGGTGCAGCAGTTTATCGATGGACACAATTTATTAAAAGAGTTGCAGTTACGAAAGGGTTATAACTATCAGGAAATTAAACAAATTTTGATAGACTTATTATCAACCTTAAAGTTTATCCACGATCGCGGAGTCATTCACCGAGATATCAAACCCGAAAATATTATCCGATGTCAAAGTGACGGGCGATTAAATTTGATAGATTTTGGCTCTTCAAAACAGTTAACAGCAAGAGTCCAAAATAAAATTGGTACTTCAATTGGTTCACATGGCTACTCCCCGATTGAACAAATCAGAGATGGAAAAGCTTATCCATCTAGTGATTTGTTTGGTTTGGGTGCTACTTGCTTTCATCTGCTAACGGGAATTTCTCCTTTTCAGTTGTGGATGGAATATGGGTATGGCTGGGTTACAGATTGGCGGCAATATTTAAAAAGTCCGATTAGTAATGAATTGGATTGGATTCTCGACAAGCTGTTAAAAAAAGAGGTCCAGCAGCGCTATCAATCAGTTGATGAAGTTCTCAGAGATTTCACAGAAAAACAGTTACTGCAAGTACCAGCCGCAAATCGGTACTCGGCTGTCGAACCACCACCAACTCAAACACCATCTTTACCAAAACAATATGTAGTATTAAGAAATTTATTTTTGACAGGTGGTGTAATTCTGTTGTTGGGGTTAGGCGATGTTTGGTATAAGCAATCTCGCCGTTTAGAAAGCAGTTTATCGTCTAGTTTGAATCAACGGAACATTAATCCTGATAGTAGAGAAGCGATTTTAAGACATCCTTCACCAATTGGCTTCGGGAACTTTTCTAATTCCGAAACACTCAATGGTTTTCATAACTCAGTTTTATCTGTCGCCATCAGTCCAGATGGTAACACTATTGCCAGTAATAGCGATCGCGCTATCAAAGTACGGAATCTGGCAACTGGAGAGGAAATTTATACACTGATTGGACATTCCAACAGAGTTAATGTCCTCGCTATTAGCCCAGACGGACAAAAACTGGTTAGTGGTAGTGAGGACAATACGATCAAAGTATGGAATCTCAATACCGGCAGAAAAATTCGCACTCTTGTAGGGCATTCTGACTCAGTTCATGCCCTTGCCATCACCACCGACGGCAAGACTCTTGTTGATGGTAGTGATGACAATACTATCAAAGTGTGGAATCTCGATACAGGACGACAAATTCGCACACTCAAAGGGCATTCATTCTGGGTTCGGTCTGTCGCCATCAGCCCAAATGGTAAGATTCTTGCCAGTGGTAGTTTTGACAACACCATCAAACTCTGGCATCTGGAAACAGGTGAGGAAATTCGCACCCTCATAGGGCATTCCCAAACCGTGACATCCGTCGCCATCAGCCCTGATGGTAAGATGCTTGCCAGTGGCAGTTTTGACCAAACGATCAAATTGTGGAATCTCGATACCGGAAAGCAAATCCGCACCATGAAAGGGCATTCCAAAACAGTCACATCCCTCGCTTTTAGTGCCGATGGCAAAACCCTTGTTAGTGGCAGTTTTGACCAAACGATCAAATTGTGGAATCTCGATACCGGAAAGCAAATCCGCACCATGAAAGGGCATTCCAAAAGTGTGACATCCCTTGCCCTGAGTCCTGATGGCAAGACCCTCGTCAGCGGTAGTGAGGACAACACTATCAAGATTTGGCGAGTGTCTAAGTGAACTACCACATACTTACCGCGTAGCGGTAAGTGTCGGCTTCCCAATTCAACGGGAACAACGACAAGAACACATTCGTTCTATTGGTCTTACATTCCCTCCTCTTGTCAGGAGTCCTGGTTCCCAAGACCCAAATCTTTTTCTTGCAACATTTACCGTTTAGCTTGGGGGAGCGCTTATGGCATTTATGGTGAGCCACTTGGTGGTGTCAGTTTCTCTAGAGTCAAAGTGGCGAACCCGAAGGGTCAAGATGTCTCCATTAAATCATAAATTTGCTCGTTTCCTCATCCATCCTCTGACTGCACTACTAGCGCTTGAAGAGTCAGACTGTTTGGGGATGGAATCGTCATCTGACTCGTCTTTCATCTTGCCGCTAAATCTACATTCGCATGGCGGGGGACTTCAACTATGCCAAATGTCAATGCCTAATTTTGAGCAATTAGTCGAAAAAAGATAACAAAATATGGCAGAAAATTTGGAATGCGATCGCTTTAATGAGTAGATAAAGGTATTTCCATAACACCTCAAATGCTGACTTTTGTCTGAAGAGCGCAGCATTGGGGTTGTTTAACTGCGGAATCTGTAAGGTTTGTAAACCATGACTGACTTCAAAATTAAATTTTTCACTGGTGCAGCGATCGCGCTTTTGGGATTTGGTTCCATTTTATATTGGGAATTTCCCTTGGCTGCATCTGGTGCTTCCTCTAGTCCCAATCAGTCTTCAAAGACACTTGGGGAAACCTTTTTGCCCAATTTGACTTTAAAAGGACATTCCGATTCAATTTGGGCTGTCACTATTAGCCCTGATGGGAAAATGCTTGCTAGTGTTAGTACTGACAAGACCATCAAATTGTGGAATTTGGCGACAGGAGAGGAACTCCGTACCCTCAAAGGGCATTCTGACTGGGTTAATTCCGTCGCTTTCAGTCCCGATGGCAAAACTCTTGCCAGTGGTAGTAGTGACAAGACTGTCAAACTGTGGGATTTGGCTACAGGACTTGAAATCCGCACTCTCAGTGGACATTCAGTTTCAGTTCAGGCGATCGCCTTCAGCCCAGATGGTCAAAGTTTAGTTAGTGGTAGTTGGGACCAGACTATCAAACTGTGGAATGTCGCTACTGGAGAGGTTATCCGCACCTTGAAAGCGAATTGTGATGTAGTTACATCTGTCGCTATCAGTCCTGACGGCAAAACTCTTGCCAGTGGTAATAATTTTGACAGTACCATCAAACTGTGGAATTTGACAACAGGGAAAGAAATCCGCTCTTTAAAAGGGCATGATGCCGCTGTTAATTCTGTCGCTTTCAGTCCCGATGGCAAAACTCTTGCCAGTGGCAGTTGGGACGACACTATCAAACTATGGAAATTACCTACAGGAGAAGAAATCCGCACCCTGACAGGACATACCAATAAAGTTTGGTCTGTTGCCTTTAGCCCCGATAGCAAAACTTTAGCCAGTGCTAGTTGGGACGACACGATCAAATTGTGGAATCTAACTACCGGAGAGGAAATCAGCACCCTCAAAGGGCATGTCAACAGAGTTTGGTCTGTGGTTTTCAGTCCCGATGGACAAACTCTTGCCACTGGTAGTAAGGACAAAACTATCAAGATTTGGCGGATGCCTCAATAAAATTAGAAAACAGTCAATCGGTATTTACCGCGTTGGAGTGAATTACCAGAAATCACCACTACGTAGTAAGTTTCATCTTTAGGCAACCTGGCTCGGTCAATTAAAGCACTGTACTTGCCATCTTTGGCATTATCAGCGGCGACTATTTTGCCTTGAGAATCTAGCAACACTATATAAGGAGAAAATTCTTCATACACACTATCTACACGAATACTAACAAGTTGGTCTTTTTTGCCTTGAAACTGGGAAATATCGTAAAGGCTGCCATCTTGTCTTCTTAGGCTTTGAGGTGTCAGTTCGCTTTGGGAGTCTAAACTGTAGCTAGCTCGGTCATTTCTAAGTGCGAGACTGTAGCGACCCTTAGCACCACGATTTTGGCTAGTGACTGCGATCGTGTAAGTACCGTTTGCAGGCAATCGGACAAATACGAAAGCATCTTTAACTTCACTGGTTGCTCCCCCACTACCTCTTTTTAACAGAACGTTGTTGTTGGGGTCAAGCACAAACATGAATGGATCTAAACTTAAGTTATTTGAGCGACGTTGATCGGCACTGCCACCTAGTCTAATTTGGATCAGTTGGTTTGCTCTCCCTTGAAACTGGTAGAAATGGAAATATCTACCTTGAGACTTAAAGTCACCCGGAGCCAAAACACTAAATGCGATATCTACAAAGTTAATTTGCTTGTAATTAAGTGTTCTAGATGGAGAAACAGGTGAACTTTCTATACTTTGATTAGTAGCTGGTTTGCGACCACCCCGTCTGGAAGGAACACGAGGTTGTGAAGGTTCCGGCGTCGATGGTCTAGGCGTATATATACGTACTGGTGGTGGTGTTGGTTCGCTATTAACGGGTTTAGGCGTAGTACGTACTGGTGGTGGTGTTGGTTCGGTATTAACGGGTTTCGGTGTAGTACGTGCTGGTGGTGGTGTTGGTTCGGTATTAACGGGTTTCGGTGTAGTACGTGCTGGTGGTGGCGTTGGTTCGGTATTGACGGGTTTAGGCGTAGTACGTGCTGGTGGTGGTGGCGTTGGTTCGCTATTAACGGGTTTAGGCGTAGTACGTGCTGGTGGTGGTGGCGTTGGTTCGCTATTAACGGGTTTAGGTGTAGTACGTGCTGGTGGTGGTGTTGGGCTGGTATTGACGGGTTGAGGTGTAGTACTTGCTGGTGGTGGTGTTGGGCTGGTATTGACGGGTTTAGGCGTAGTACGTGCTGGTGGTGGCGTTGGTTCGGTATTGACGGGTTGAGGTGTAGTACTTGCTGGTGGTGGTGTTGGGCTGGTATTGACGGGTTGAGGCGTAGTACGTGCTGGTGGTGGCGTTGGTTCGGTATTGACGGGTTTAGGTGTAGTACTTGCTGGTGGTGGTGTTGGGCTGGTTGTACCAGCTGTCGCAGGGGGTATGGGTGAATCAATCGGTGGGTTAGGTTTTGGAGATACGGACGGTTGAGTAGTAGGAATTTGTTCGATTCCTTGTTGTACTGCTTCTGGTTGTCTTTCATCTGGTGGTTTAGCTATGATGAAATTTCCACCTGGTTGAAGGCTTGCTAAAGCACTTATAGGTAGGGTATAACTCCCGATCAAAAAACTACTGCTCATGAAACAAATCAAAATAAAGTCTAATTTGTTTCGATAGTTTTTTTTGCTTTTTACTGCCATAATTGTGCTCCTCATTGTTGATGAAAACATTGAGTTTAAAAGTATGTTATACCCAACATTTTTAATGATTTGCGGGTTACTTTCATTGACTTTATGCTTTTTAATTAGAACTAGATAAGTTTATTTCGTTCCCAGACTAAATTAAAATAACAAGTAACTAATAATATTTATATTCATCTGCTTTAAATAAGTTTATTTTGTGATGAAGTTAGTTAATGGCTGAGTTTTATACTAGAATAAATATATACTTAGATTTGACTAAAATCTACAAAATAATATTGAGTGATAAAGATGATGAAAGGTAACTTCCATTATAAAAGTTGTTTAGTTGATGCAATTATTAAGAGCGATCGCTCATCCAAATGTCAGAAATGTAGCAATTTCATGTCCGCCTGCTAGCAGATAGCAAAATTATACGTCATAAATTAACATATACCCAAAGTGCAAATGGATTCCCAGTATGCTCTGCTGCCTGAATCCCGATTGCCAAGATCCCCTAAATTCAGATAGTAGCAAATATTGCCAGTATTGCGATACTCCATTAATTACCCTGTTAAGGGGTCATTATCAAGTTATCAAATTACTATCTGATGAAGGTGGATTTGGCAGAACCTATCTAGCGGAAGATATAGACAAGCTGAATGAACAGTGCGTTGTCAAACAATTAGCACCGAAAATTCAGGAAGCTTCGGCATTGCGTAAAGCAGTTGAGCTTTTTAAAGAAGAAGCGAAGCGGCTGCAAGAATTGGGAGAACATAACCAAATTCCTACGCTTTTGGCTTACTTTGAACAAGATAATTATTTATATTTAGTACAGCAGTTTATTGATGGGCAAAATTTACTTAAAGAATTGCAACAACAGGGAACATTTAGCGAAAGCAAAATTAGAGAACTTTTGCTCTCATTATTGCCGGTTCTCAAGTTTATTCACGATCGCTCAGTAATTCACCGAGATATCAAGCCACAGAATATTATTCGCCGCCAAAATGACGGACAATTAGTCCTAATTGATTTTGGTGCCTCAAAGCAACTCTCGGCAACAGTCATGATGAAAACGGGAACAGCGATCGGTTCACATGGCTATACCCCAATTGAACAAATGCAAGATGGAAAAGCTTATCCCGCTAGTGATTTATTCGGTTTGGGTGCGACTTGCTTTCACCTGCTGACGGGAATTCGTCCATCTCAACTTTGGATGGAACAGGGTTTTAGTTGGGTTACGTGTTGGCGAAAATATTTAAGTAATTCTGGTAACAGCGTAATAACCTCACGCTTCAAATTGGGTAAGGTTTTAGACAAGCTGTTGAAAACAGATATTCAAAAGCGTTATCAATCAGCCGATGAAGTTCTCAGTGACTTGATGTCTCTATCACCACCGTCAGCAGCACTTTCAACTTTAATTTATACCAAAGCGCGATGTCTGACGACAAGCGGCTTTGCGTCTACACCACAATTAGGCACGAAACTAAGAAATCAACTGATTATAAGTGCGGCTATCGTAGTGTTGGCAATAGCAGGAGTTTGGTATTCATTATCTCATCCTGTTGTAATCACTAAGTCTTCTCCCAGTCAGCCTGTAAGGACAACTTCGGAAAATTCCGATCAACCCTATACCCTAAAAGGACATTCCAGCGATGTTAATTCTGTCAGCTTTAGTCCCGATGGACAGATGCTGGTGACTGGAAGTGACGATCGCACGATCAAATTATGGAATCTAACAACTAAACAGGAAATCCGCACCTTTAAAGGACACTCATCATGGATTTATGCGATCGCTATTAGCCCAGATGGACAAATCATAGCCAGTGGTAGTGCTGACAAAACTATCAAATTGTGGAATTTAAACACAGGTACATATATCCGTACCCTGAAAGGACATTCTGACAGCGTTGCTTCTGTAGCTTTCAGTCCAGACGGAAAGCTACTAGCTAGTAGCAGTTTGGATAAAACGATTAAACTATGGAATCTCCAAACAAACAAGGAAATCCGCACTTTGACGGGACATTCTCAAACAGTTGCTTCCGTCGCCTTTAGTCCTGATGGTAAGCTGCTAGCTAGTGGAAGTTGGGACAAAACAATCAAACTGTGGAATCTAAACACAGGTACATATATCCGCACTTTCACGGGACATTCAGATTTAGTTTTATCCATTGCCTTTAGTCCCGATGGACAGCAGCTTGCTAGCGGTAGTAAAGACAAGACGATTAAATTATGGAATCTAAACACACTCAAGGAAATCCGCACCCTAACTGGACATGATGACAAAGTTACTTCTGTTGCTTATATCCGCTCTTCAGATAGTGTAATTTTGGCAAGTGGTAGTAATGACAACACAATCAAATTGTGGGACATAGCAACCGGGGGACAAATTCGCACCCTCAAGAAAGATTCTGGCTATATTTATGCGATCGCCATCAGTCCGGATGGACGAACTATTGCTAGTGGCGGTAGTGCTGACAATATTATCAAAATTTGGCGCCCCTGAAAAAGTAGTCAAGACTCAAGTCCTTAACAATAGGGCTAAAGCCCTGACTACGACAACCCGGTCATATGCAAGTATTTGCTTGCCGTCAAAAAACAAAAAATAAAACGAGGTAAAATTTAGTTGATAGTTGCTTGACGACCAACTAAATTTTACAACCGAGCAACCTCTGACAGAAGGTGAGGGTTTATACCTTTACCAATTCGCAAGCAGTCTGGGACAAAAACAGAGGTCAAATCAAATAAGAACGAACTCGCGTTAAATTATGAATAAACGACGTTTTTTACAGGCTGGTGCAACAATACTTGGCACAGCATCGTTATCACATTATTTACTTGGCAGGTCAGAAGTTATGGCAATCTCAAATAACGAGTTTGAAGTTCAGAAAACTGAACAAGAGTGGCGTACTATTTTAACACCAGAACAATATAAAGTGCTGCGTCAACATGGAACTGAACGCGCTCATACCAGCCCGCTGGATAAAGAGTATGATAAGGGTACTTATACATGTGCCGCATGTGATTTGCCACTTTTTAAATCTGATACAAAATTTAATAGTGGCACAGGCTGGCCCAGTTTTTTCCAACCAATCGAAGGTGCGATCGCCTACACCGTAGACAAGTCATTTTTTATGACTAGAACTGAAGTTCATTGTCATCGTTGTGGTGGACATTTGGGTCATGTATTTGACGATGGTCCTAAACCCACCGGTAAGCGTTATTGCATGAACGGTGTATCTCTAAAGTTTGTTGAAGGTTAATCAAGTAGTGAGCGATTTATCGCTCATCATGGGCACTCTTCGTGCCCACTACACCAGAAAAGACGTAGCACTTGGTAGTCTCTACAAAAGTTTCGGGCAACGCATAATTAAATTATGGAGATGTCTAATTAACTTTCTAACAACGTCCAAAAGTAGCCATCGGGAGCAACAAAAGAGAAACTCATCTCCCCAAATTCATTGCTAACAATATTTGTAAACCTTTGTACTTTACTTGCTTTAATGCGGTCGAAATATGCATGTATTCCCCGCACGCGATAAGTATATAACGACATTCCCAAACAGCCCGGTTGCCCTTGCTCAAAGTGCGACTCTAATTGGATAGAATCTGGAAAGCGAATAATATAAAGTCTGCCAGAACGTGCAGCCATAAAATCAGACGCAGAAGAACGTGGATCGTCAAAAGCTGTAACAATAAACTTTTCACCTTTGTTTAAATCAAAAATCTCTCTACCCGCAAGAGAAGATTCATAACTAGTTTCAACATCATCACGCACACGCAACAAACCTAAAACTTCTTCATAAAAATTCAGCGTTTCCTTGCTGTCATCCTGAATTATCATTCCCATGTGGGTAAACTGGCTAGTTTTAAAAGTAGCGCTAAGATTAATTTGTCCGTAATGCGGTACTGAATAGCCAAAGCGTTGAAACAAAACTTGTCGAGTCAAAGGTTGCAATAATAGCATCTCTCGTACCCCTACAACTGGTTCAACAAAAGGACGACTTTTTCTGTCTTTGTTGTAAATAACTTCCCAGTGCGGATTAGTGTAGCGGATAGACCAATTTGCTATTTTTGCCTCCTCCACATGATTTAAAATACTTAATACATCAGCAGTTAAAGTTGTTGCCCAGCGATTTCCCTTCGCTTTCATTGTTGCAGTTCCCAACCCTTCATTGGTCGGATTTTGCCAAACCATCAGCCGAATCAAACCATGATCGGCATTTAGATGATAAAGTCGAAGCGATCGCAAAGACGAATCTACCCCATATAATTGCTTTGCTGCTGCTGGGGATAATTCCCCCACTTCCCCAATACGATAGCCAAATTGCTGCCAATATTGAATTGCCAAAATTGGATCTGAGATACCAATGCAAACTTCATAGATACCTTCAATGGAAGTAGGTTTTTCCTGAATCATAGGATTTGAGATTTTGTCTAATGTTAAAAATTTAAATTTTGCCAAAATCTAAAGTATTCTTTTCGATAAAATTCAAATTAGCATAAATGATAAAAAGTTTCTTGCAAAGTATTTTTATATCAGTTTTTGGTACGCTATTTTTATTATCATCGCCGGTTGTTGTCGCAAATTCTGGCGATCCTAATTATTTCTATGCCCAATTACCAATTATTCATTCTCCGATGCGCTTCAAGTCTTCTAGAACTGCGTTGGCTGATTGATAGCGATCGCTAAAATGATATCGCACCATTTTATCTAAAATCGTTGCCAATTCATCGCTGACTTTCGCCCATTGACGCCACCTCACATTACCTGTTTCCAAATCTGGTGGTAGTTCTTGGGGTGGCACTCCTGTTAGGGCTTGAATGGCAATCATCCCTAAGGCATAAATATCACTGTTCAAGCGGGGATGACCGGCAAATTGTTCTGGTGGTGCATAACCTCGTGTTCCTATCGCAACTGTCGCTAATTCTGTTTCTTCGCTGCTTGGTGGTTGCATCAATTTGACTGCACCAAAATCAATCAGTACTAAGCGATTATCTATTTTTGACCTAATAAGATTACTCGGCTTAATATCCCGATGAATCACACGATGTTGATGAACAAATGCCAAAATATCTAAAACTTCTTTCAGCATTTCTATCACAAAACTTTCTTTTTGCACCCGTCTAATAACAGGTGGTAATTCCTCACTTAAGGTATGTCCGGGAATATATTGTTCTACTAAATAGAATTCTTGATTTTCTTCAAAATAGGCGAGTAATTTAGGAATTTGATGATGTTCACCCAAAACTTCTAAAATTTCCGCTTCTGTATTAAATAACCTTCTGGCAACTTCCATAAATCTCGAATCTCGACGTGCAGGCATTAATTGTTTCACGATACAATTAGGATTACCCGGTCGTTGAGTATCTTCCGCTAGATAAATGCGACCAAATCCCCCAGAAGTGAGGACTTTAATGATTTTGTAGCGCCCACTTAAAAGAAGGTCGCCAGTTCGTTTTTCTGGTATAATTGTGGTAGAAGTATGAAGATGTTGGTCTTGAATTTCTGTCTCTTTTAAGAGGACATTTAATTGAGCGATCGCTTCTTCTTGTTTCTCAACTTCTAAAATAATCAACTTGCTTTTCTGTTGCGTCTGATATGTAGTGTAAGCCATCACACTCACACCACTAATTACCAAAGCTAAAGCCTGGGGAATCACCGGCATCCATCCAGCTTGTAAAAAAAGCAGATAACAAAATCCACCCAAGCTGCTGAGAATTATAACTCCCACGACTACTAATCCTAAAGGATGTCGTAAATGCCATGCGACAGCAGCACCCACCAAAGAAGCACACCAAATACAAACATATTCACCCCATTCAGGTAAATACCAAATTAACGGTTCTCCATCCAGCACCGCACTCATAATCTGACTGGCAATCTGTGCATGAATATATACAGGTGGCATTCTGGATGGTTGGTTTGGTAAAGCGCTGTAGGGAGTGTAGAAGTCTTTATCGATGCTTGTTGCTGTTGTGCCAATAATTACCAAACGGTCTTTAATTAAGTTAGGATTTACTTGATTATTGAGAACTTCTGTAAGAGTTACTTTATCAGCAAGGCGATGGAGATGGCGATAATTTAGCATTATTTGGTAGCCCGCTGCATCCAGATGTTCATAGCTACCAGAATTAGATTTTAAAATTGGGAATAAAGTTTTACCTATTTGGATTTCTTCTTTGGTGAAACTTGTTTTAATCCCTTGTTTTTGTAAATAATTAATAGCAAGTAAGGCAGCAAACGATACATTAGTATGACATTTTTTGTCGTCTGACTGGGCAAATAACAAACTGCGACGGACAATGTGATCATTTTCGTCAGGGACAAAATCGCTAAAGCCTATTTTATCTTCAGACAGACTCGGCGGTGGTGGAATTTCCGGATTTTCCGGACTGCTGAATCCACAGACAGCGATAATATTATTTTGACGTGAAAGATGATTTGCCAACAGTTTATAACCAGGTTCAACAGGCAAATCACGGTAAATATTTAAGCCGATGATGCGTGGTTTGTAAGACTCTAGTTTGTCTAAAAGCTGATTAATTGTCGCATCCGACAAAGGCCATTTTTGGCGTTTAATATCTGCTTCAGTAATTGTAACTAATAAAATCCGGCGAACGCTTGCTTTTTCAGGACGCGATCGCGAAGCGCTGCCGCTTGCGATCTGTCGCAACATTTGATCGTAAACTCTTAACTCCCAAGGCTGCAACCATCTCAAGTCCCGAATTCCAGCGATGAAGACAGTTACTCCCACACTAGCAATCAGTATAGTTGGCAGCCAGCCCTTATTAAACGCAGTATCACGAATATTACACCGAGGAGTTAGCGAAGCTTCTCCAGAGCTTGTTTCTTCCAACTTCGAGTTTTGCCTATTTTTTACCAATGCTGTGCGAAATTTTTCTAATAGTCGAATCACTTCATCTTGATAAATTCGAGTTTTTCGTAGTCAGGCGTAGCTATATCCGTCATTTCGATGAATCTTGAAAACATCTTTCATTGTTGAAAACCCAACTCTAAAACCGTTAATAACGACTTCGCACCCTTCTTTTATTGGGGTCTTAACACGACAATTGTATATCCCAGACGGTATATTTTTGCGATCCTTGTGCAGCGTGACTTTAACAAAGTCCCCTGTAGAAACATGAGTAAAGGTAATGGGATAAGTAATGATATTCTCTACTACCCGATTCATGACTAAAACGAATGGGTAGCGACGAAAAACAGCAGCTTTATTTGCTTCTAAAAGTTTTCTCGCGTGACTTGGATGAATCGGATTCATCGGTGTTTTGTTGGAATCAATCAAAAAAACGTAATTTGACATTTGTTGGGAAGCGTCGGTTTGACTAGCTCTTATTTCTAAGTAAAGTTTGCTTCAACCTTGTTATCTAAACTTTTTGAGCTAAAAGCACTATCCTTGCGGATTGTTTAACTAGTAGCGACAGAGCGGGGGACTAGCGAATCCCAAGGTGTCATGATTTAAATAACGTTTACCCAAGCTTTGGGTGGTTTGGTTCACATAGACTAGGGATTACTCCGATTGCCTATGCTCTCGAATCATCAAGGCGTTGTGGCAATAGCCCTAATTAGGTAGATGTTGCAGACTAACTTAACTCTACTTCAATGTAGCAATAAACCCACTTCCAGATACACTAATTATACAGATAGCAGTCTTAAATGAAAAACTGAAATTCTCTGTTTTCTCTTACTCTGCCACTCTGCGGTCACTTCGTGTCTACGTTCCCGACATTAATTTTCACAACTCAAATAAGATTCCTATGGGTGGAAAATTTATAATTACTTCCACCCATTTATCCGGAAAATGATTTCTTCGTAGATTAATAAATCAATGCAAACTATAAGTCTTTTCAATGCTGACGGTGCAGTAAATTGAATCAACTTTGAGTTTTGAATTAAGCGATCGCGTTTCCCACCTGATTCAAATATTTTGGCGAGCGATCGCTATTTATTTTTCACAATTTAATTGATCCCTAATATGTTTAATGTATTTTTTTATTGAGCCTGAATATTAATAAGCATTTATATCCAAACAAATATAAAATAGTCCTAAAGATAGATGTAATAATTAAAAAGCAAAAGTTAGCTTAATAAGCACAGCCATGATATGATTGTGGCTCAAAGTAAATTTGGAGGTGAGGCTTAAAGGGTAAAGTTAGCCGAGATAGCGGTGTTCGCACGCCCAAGGCGGTTAATTACAACTTCAGAAAAGGAGGCAAAACTCTGAACTAAAGTATTTCAACCCTTTGACAACGACCAATTTACCTTCAAAAAGCTAAACAATTTTATGAAAATAGCTCAAGTAGCCCCTTTGTGGGAACGAGTTCCGCCCCCAACTTACGGAGGAATTGAACTGGTAGCGAGTCGCTTGACTGATGAACTGGTGCGTCGAGGTCATGATGTCACATTGTTCGCCTCTGGCGATTCTCAAACTTTGGCTAAATTAGAAGCTGTTCATCCGCGTGCATTGCGCTTAGATCCAGACATTAAAGAGCATGTGATGTATGAAGCGCTGGAAATGAGCCAAGTTTACCAACAAGCAGCGGAATTCGATATTATCCATTCCCATGTAGGGATTTGGGCATTACCTTTTGCAAACTTAGTGTCAACACCCACAGTACATACCTTGCATGGCAGATTTACGCCTGATAACAGCAAAGTATTTTCGTATCATCAATCGCAACCATTCATCAGTATCAGTAACGCCCAGCGTCAATTGGAACTAAATTACGCCAGCACAGTTTATAACGGCATTAACCCCGAAGAATTCACCTTTGTAGCCCAACCGCAAGATCCGCCGTATCTGGTATTTTTGGGGCGTTTTTCGCCAGAGAAAGGACCGCAACATGCGATCGCGATCGCCAAGCAGAGTGGTTGGTGTCTGAAGATGGCAGGAAAAGTAGACGTAGTAGACACAGACTTTTTTGAAAAAGAAATCGCTCCTCACATTGACGGTGAGCAGATACAATTCTTAGGCGAAGTTAACCACGCTCAGAAATCTGAATTACTAGGCAACGCAAGCATCACTCTCTTCCCCATTGCCTGGAGTGAACCCTTTGGCTTGGTAATGATTGAATCAATGGCAACAGGTACACCAGTCATTGGCATGAACATGGGTTCTGTCCCAGAAGTGATTGCTCACGGAAAGACAGGTTATGTCTGCCAAAGCTATGAAGAAATGGCAGCCATGATTCCCGCTACCTTAGAATTAGATCGTCAAACCTGCCGAGAATACGTAGAACAACACTTCAGCGTTACCCAGATGGTGAACGGCTACGAAGCAGTTTATCAGCAAGTTCTCCAAGAAAGCAACGCCAAGAAGTCTTCATCACTCTTGCAAGGTCAATTTTGGAATTCTCTTCTTTCTAGAAAGAAGAAAATAGCCTAAGTGAACGATGAAGGCTGAAATAAACGAAACCTTGAGATAGCCATACACAATTGTAGAGACGTTCCATCGGAACGTCTTTACATTCTTCGTGGCGATGTATTTGATGTTATGTTTTGATAATTAACATTAATAAAAATATCGCAACCCTCGTAGAGACGTTCCGCACTCCCACGTCTCTACAATTGTATTGTCAGGAATAAACCTGACATGATATGATTCCATAAAATCGCTATATTTCATATCTAGGGTTTACGCGCTTCATGCTAACGCACCCTACCAATCGATAGCGCCATATTTTTTATTTTTAATTCTCCTCATCCGCTGGCTTCTCATCCTTCTGAGATTGGCTGTCAGCAGGAGAATTTTGCTTCACTTCTTGTGTTGGTACGATGAGACCATTTGGTTCTTTCGGTAGTTGTACTTGGGGTATGACTACAGAATTGGACTCTCTAGGAGATTGACGTGGTGGAGTTGGGTTATCAGAAGATGATTTGGTGGGGGAAGTGCTACGAGTTGAGCGTACCGCTCGTAATTTCTCAACAAGAGATGGTGAGGGTGCCGCATCAGGTGTAGTAGGTGAAGTTTCTTGATTAGAGGATCGACGCCTACGTTGCGGTTGTGGTGAGTCGTTTGATGTTGATTCTTCTGTTTGTCTATAAGTCCGTTTTGGTGTTTCGTCGTCATCATTAGCAACAGGACGAATGCGCTTGCGTCGTCTTGATGTGTAGGTGGGTGCAGATTCATCTCGCGACGACGAGGTAGTATTACTCTGTTTTCGTGGGGTGCTAGTTTCTTTTACCTGGGGCAACGGTGAAATCTGCACTTTACGCACTTCCGCAGAAGTATCATTAGTAGTAGGCTGTTCAATAACTGGCTTTGCGGATGGTTGCGGCGGTTGAGATTTATGGACTAGGCTGGTGATACCAAAAGCCATTGTAGCGGCTGTGAGTGCTATTCCACTACCAATCAAAACTTTGCTTGAGCGAATTTTTTTGGCAATTTTTGTCAAATTCCCGGTAGTTGATGGCGCAGTGGTATTATTTGCGGTAACGTCTGGAGGTGATGGGTACTCGTGGGTAGATAAATCAACAGTTGTAATTGTATGAGTTGGTGTCAATTTAGTTGCAACACTTACCCCATTTCCGGGTAACAACTTTAACCATTCTGCGACTGTTGCTGGACGAAAGCGAGATTCTACCGCCATACCACGCATAATTGCTTGATTGACAGCAGCGCTTAGGTGTGGTTGCAGTTCGCGGGGAGAATGCATTTTTTCGCGATCGCGCAATAATGCAGGCATAGGAACCTGTGCTGTCAACAATGAATATAAAGTTGCTGCCAAACCATAAACATCCGTGGCTGGGCTACGGGGTGCTTGCGTCAGATACTGTTCAATCGGCGAATAACCCTCAGAAACCATACCTGTATGAGTTTGCCTCACACCACCGTTAAATTCTCGCGCAATGCCAAAATCAATTAGCACTACTTCAGCCGTTCCTTGGCGGAGGATGATATTATCTGGTTTCACATCGCGGTGCAGCAAACCGTTATTGTGTACCACCTCCAATGCTGCCCCAATCTGCCGGATATAATGAATTGCCGTCAGTTCTGGTAAAGGTATTCCTGGCAAAACAAATGCCTCGCCTAAGGTTTCACCCCGAATGTATTCCATTACCATGTAAGGCAGACCCGCTTCAATAAAAAAGTCGCTCACCCGGACAATATTCGGGTGAATACAAGTAGCTAATCGCCTTGCCTCATCTTGGAATTGCCGCTCGAACTTAGTAAAATCAGCATGTTGTCGCAGTTTATCATTTAGCGTTTTAATCACTACCTCGTGACGTAAGTAATGATGCGTAGCTTTATACGTAATGCCAAAGCCCCCACGCCCGATTTCTTGATTGAGGGTATATTTTCCCCCCTGCAAAGTTGTACCTGCTAACATAGAAAATCCTAAGTCCTGAATGAGCAGCTTGGTAATGAGTCCTTGAGTGGGAAAAGCAAAAACCACATTGCCACAGTTTTATATTTGTTCATAATACAGTAGGCGACTCTTGAGTGGGGACTCTTGACTGGGGACTCTTGACTCTTGACTGGAAAAAGAATTATTACCCATTCCCAATTACCCATTACCCATTCCCCATTGCCCAATTCCCTTAAAAACGCTGACCTATACCGAAGTGCAACCGACTTTCTCCTTGGTCATTAATGCCATAATCTGCCCTAATTAAGCCCAAAGGTGAGTCAAGACGGACACCAGCACCATAACCAAAACCACTACCTGGTTTATTACGCGCTCCTGCCGGATTTCCTAATACTGTATCACCAGAGCCTAAGTCTGAGCCAAAGTCAGCAAACAGTACACCTCCCAAGATTGGCAAAACCGGGAAGCGATATTCTGCGGAAGCTAATACGTAAGTACGACCGCTGCCAACGTCTCCAGCCTCGTAACCGCGCACTGAATTGGGACCTCCCAAGTTAAAGGCATCATAAGGCGGTAAATCACCAAGTACGGTACCGCCTTGGAGATTCAAAGCAAATACTTGTGGGTTCTTACTGCTATATAATTTAACTGGGAGAAACTGACTATAATTTGCCCGGAGGCGATTCATCGAAATGTTGCCTAGACCAATGGGAACTGATTGTTCTGTGCTGAGACTGAGAATGGAACCTTTGGTAGGATTAAAGGGGTTATCTCGTCGGTCTTTAATAGCGGTGAAGGATACGGTAGCTAAATCGTCGATGCCAGTACCGCTAAAAGTTAGTGGATTACCCTTTTCATCTTTTGGGGTAATTGTGCTATCGCGATCGCGTATACTAACACGGGTGTAATTAAATCCTAATGAAGTATCCCAACCGTCAATCGGTCGCTGTAAGCTTACACTACCACCAACTTTACCTTGCCGTACTCTGTCACCGTTAGCTAGTTTGACATCGCCATCAAAAACCTCGGAAAGTCCACGCTTGCGAAAAGCGTTGATGCTGTAACCAAAGCGATCGGGGTTAGTTACCCGATAAGGGCTGCTATACTTACCATCAAACTGAAGGTCACGCGCACCTACTTCAACATTAGCGCCTAAGGTATCGTTAATACCCCCGACATTTCGGTCTTGATAGTTCAATGTAGCGACAATTCCTTGGTCTGCGTTGTAATTACCACCGAGGTTGATACCGCGTGCGCCAAGTTCTTTTAATTGGTAAACTACATCAACGCCTGTCGCATCACCTTCTAAGGCGACATTGACATTTTCAAATAATCCCAGTTTGTATAACTGCTGCAAGTCTTGTTTAACTACATTGTTTTGGAAAATTTGACCAGGTTTTAAGTTTAGCTGTTGTCGCAAAAAATCTTCTTTGGTGCGTCCTTTAACTGGCTTACCTTTGCTATCAACTGTATTACCTTCATCGTTGACAAAACGAAACTTGATATTACTCACTAAACCTTCAGCTACATTCAAGCTCAAAATTCCTTCGCTGCTCGGTTTAATAGAGATAACCCTTGCTAGATTATAACCTTTATCGGCGTACCATTTCTTAATTTGTTCTACTGATTGCTTCAAAGCTTCCGGACTGATGGCTTTGCCAATTTGCGTTTGAAAGAGTGGCAAAACTACTTGGTAGGTAAGGGTTTTCGCGCCGGAAAGTTGAAGCGATCGCACGATCAATGGTTGCACTTGATACACCACACTCAATCCCACCGGACTAGTAGTAGTATTTACACGGACATCAGCAAATAAACCCGTATCTAAAATTGCCGCTACATCTTTTTGTATCTGACTTTGACTGGTTTCTCCCCCAGTTTGGGTTTTAATGACGCTGTTAATTATTTGCTGCAATTCTGGAGTCGCACCGACTACCTGCACATCGGTAGCGGTCACGACTAAATCCTTTTCGTTAGGCGTGGAAGAGGAGGGGGGGAGGGGGGGAGTGGAGGAGCTGGCGTTTATACAC
>NZ_JAOWRF010000164.1 GCF_025753815.1 Plectonema radiosum NIES-515
CTTTGAACTCAAAAACAAGCATTTTCCACCTCCCGTCTTATGCTATCACAATTGGTATAAGATAGAGCGAATATAATAAAAAGCCGTCCTGCAAGGACGGGGCTTTAGACCCAACTTTTCGGTAAAAGAAAATTGGGCATTGGGCATCTCCAGGAAAGACGTAGAGACGTAGCAGTGCTACGTCTCTACAAGGGTTTCGGGCAACGCATAATTAAATTCGGTCGATGTCTATTGGGCATTGGGCATTTGTCCCCTTGTTCCCTTGTCCCCCCATCTCCCCCATCCCCCTACACGTCATCCGGGTTAACAGTCAGGACGCTTATACCACTCATAATGACGAATATCGTAATAAAGATTTAAATCGCTGGCGACGAATACCTCATCTGGTCGATAATTAGGCGGATGAAAGGTATCTCGCAACAGTTGAGGTTGAAAATCATTAAATTCGTCGGGCAATCCTGGCTCCTTTGGATCTTCGCTCTTGAGATCATACATCGTTGGTAGAGCTTCTTTTGGAGGAAGAGGAGGGTCTACTTGGTACATAATAAAGAACAGAGATGACCAATTAGCTATAGCTTAACTGATAGTAGGCGACTGAATGTTACTGTTTGACTTGAGTAATCACTACAAAGAGGAAAGCAATGTTTGCGATCGCACTTCAAGAGCAACAATACAAAACCTACGTCCTCACGGATGAAAGCACTAATTCACAATTAGAGGTTATACCCGAACGTGGTGGTATCATCACCAAATGGCGCGTTAATGGTGAAGAAATTTTCTACCTGGATGCGGAACGCTTGACTAATCCAGAATTGAGCGTTAGAGGTGGAAATCCGATTTTATTTCCCATCTGCGGCAACTTACCGGATAATACTTACACTTGTGAAGGTAAACAGTATACTCTCAAACAACACGGCTTTGCGCGAGATTTACCTTGGGATGTTACGAATCAAGTGACCCAAGATAAAGCTAGCCTGACCGTAGTCCTCAATAGCAACGAGCAAACAAGAGCGGTTTATCCTTTTGACTTTGAACTGGCTTTTACCTACCAGATCCAAGGTAATACTTTAGAAGTTCAGCAGAATTATACAAATAAATCATCTGAACCGATGCCTTTTTCTTTTGGGTTTCATCCTTACTTTGCGTCTTGTGATAAAACTCAGCTAGAATTTGAAATCCCTAGTAGTGAGTATCAAGACCAGAAAACCAAGGAAATGCACTCTTTTAACGGTAATTTTGACTTCAACCGCGATGAAATAGACGTTGCTTTTAAACAGCTAACAAGTCAATCTGCGAGTGTGATAGACCACAGCCGAAAGTTAAAATTGACTTTAGATTACGATGATGCTTTTCCGATTTTGGTTTTTTGGACGTTGAAGGGCAAAGATTTCTACTGTCTGGAACCGTGGAGCGCTTCTAGAAACTCGATCAATACTGGTGAACACCTGACTATACTTGAACCTGGAGCCAGTTGTTCTGCATCGATGAAGCTGACAGCAAATTTTTTCTCAACACCTTGACAAATCCACAAACATATGTGCTATGATAGCAAAGTTGCAAGTTTAGAACTCAACGGGTCGCTAACTCAACGGTAGAGTACTCGGCTTTTAACCGATTAGTTCCGGGTTCGAATCCCGGGCGACCCATATTAAAGGAATAATTGATCGATTTGGAGTAACTCCCGTGCCATCACCCATGATGGTTGGCGACGGTTGGGCAGCTATTGTGACGTTATGCGATCGCTTTGATTGTTTGTTGTTGACTTCTTGCAGTCACCAGTCCCTTATAATCAGGCTTAGAGGTGCAAAGTTTTTCAGCATTAGCACCCGACACTAGTTATAATTTCCTAATAAGTTGAAACAATTAAGATTAGCGTAATAATTGCGCTTCTCTGACACCGACTAGCTGACTACCCACATTAGGAGGACTATCTATGGCGCTCGTACCAATGCGGCTGCTGTTGGATCACGCGGCTGAAAACGGTTACGGCATCCCGGCGTATAACGTGAACAACATGGAGCAAATTCAGGCAATCATGAAGGCTGCTCTAGAGACAGATAGCCCCGTGATTTTACAAGCTTCTCGTGGCGCTCGTTCTTATGCTGGGGAAAATTTCTTACGCCACTTGATTTTGGCAGCGGTAGAAACCTATCCTCATATCCCCATTACCATGCACCAAGATCATGGTAACAGCCCTGCAACTTGTTATTCGGCGATTCGCAACGGCTTCACCAGCGTGATGATGGACGGTTCGCTGGAAGAAGATGCTAAATCACCAGCAAGCTATGAGTATAACGTCAATGTCACCCGCGAAGTCGTGAAAGTAGCTCACGCGGTTGGCGCCAGCGTTGAAGGTGAACTCGGTTGCTTGGGTTCTCTAGAATCTGGTATGGGTGAAGCTGAAGATGGTCACGGTTTCGAGGGTAAACTCGACCGCGAACAACTTTTAACTGACCCCGACCAAGCAGTAGACTTTGTAGAGCAAACTCAAGTAGATGCTTTGGCAGTTGCGATTGGTACTAGCCACGGTGCTTACAAGTTTACCCGCAAGCCGACTGGAGAAATTTTAGCAATCAGCCGCATCGAAGAAATTCACAGCCGTTTGCCTAACACTCACTTGGTAATGCACGGTTCCTCTTCGGTTCCTGAAGATTTGCTTGCCATTATTAACCAGTATGGCGGTGCAATTCCCGAAACTTACGGTGTACCTGTGGAAGAAATCCAAAAAGGTATCAAGTGCGGTGTACGTAAGATAAACATCGATACTGATAACCGTTTGGCAATTACCGCTGCTGTGCGTGAAGCTTTGGCTGCAAATCCTAAGGAATTTGACCCCCGTCACTTCCTCAAGCCTTCCATTAAGTATATGCAGAAAGTTTGTAGCGATCGCTATCAACAATTCGGTTCTGCTGGTAACGCTAGCAAGATTAAGCAAATCTCTTTGGATGACTTTGCTGCTAAGTATGCTAAGGGCGAACTTAACGCTGTGACTAAGGCTACTGCTAAGGTTTAATAATGAGCGCTGAAGCGCTCACTACGGGTTCTTCATATTAAGATTATTGAACCGGGTTGGAATATTACCCGGTTTTTTGTGCTATTTGATATTATGTCCTGATAATTAACATTAATAAAAATATCACAACCCTCGTAGAGACGTTCCGGCGGAACGTCTTTACGTGGAGATGTAAATTTTCGCAAATAATCAGCTAGATAAATACGCGATGTTGTAAGCTGGGCATCTGACGGCGAACTTGTTCTAACCGAGAGAAATTGATTTCGGCGATCGCTACTCCCGGTTTTTCACCAGCATCGGCTAAAATCATTCCCCAAGGATCGATAATCACCGCGTGTCCGTGGGTTTGACGACGAGCGTAATTTACTCCAGTTTGCGCCGGTGCGATGACATAAGCGGTGTTTTCAATTGCCCGCGCTTGCAGTAATACTTGCCAATGATCTTTACCAGTAAAAGCGGTGAAAGCAGCCGGAATAAATAGAATATCTGCCCCCTTGTGGGATAAATATCGGTAAAGTTCCGGAAAACGGACATCATAGCAAACAGAAAGTCCAATATTACCGAGTTTTTCGGAAAAATAAATCGGGGGTGTTTGCGAACCCGCCATCACCGTACTAGATTCGCGATAAGTATTACCGTCAGGGACATTCACATCAAATAAATGTACCTTTTGGTAGCGGGCAACTTCTTGACCATTGGGGTCGATGAGTGTGGAAGTATTGTAGAATTTGCCGCTGTCACCTACAGGTACTGGATAGCTGCCACCGAGAATGGTAACTTGATAGCGCTGCGCCATTTTTTTGAGGAATATTTCCGATTCTTTGGCGATCGCTTCAACTTGAGCAAGTTTATCCTTTTCTTCGCCCATAAACGAAAAATTTTCTGGCAAACCCACTAATTCCGCACCTTGATGGACGGCTAAATCGATAAATTCCTCTGCCTGTGCCAAGTTTTTTTCCAGATTTGGCACACTGGTCATTTGAATAGCGGCCGCTAAATATGACTTCATAAATCCAATAACTAACAGTGGAGTTGTAAGGGATAGATTATCAAATATATCTTTACTTTGGTACTTGCAAAGACAGACTTTATCCCCATTGCCTTATCTTCCCCGAATTGATTAACTAACAAACACTTTGCTGAAACTGAGGCTTATATCAATCTTCCTACGGGTTCTAGAAAAATCAACGAGTTTGAGGTTAGTTTGTTAGAAAACCTTGATAAATCTTCTGTTGTGGATATTTCTGTTTTCGTTAAAACCTTTGTTGCTGTCTTTGTCCTTGCGGATGCAGTGGGTAATATACCGATAGTTTTAGTTCTGACTAAGGGGATGGAACCGCAGCAGAGAAACAAAGTAATAGATAAAGGAGTAGTAATAGCGATCGCTGTTATGATGGTGTTTGCTTTTAGCGGTCAATTCATTTTAAGTTATTTAGACATCAGCATGGGGTCTTTGCGAGTAGCTGGGGGACTGTTGCTGCTATTAATCGCTTTACAAATGCTACAGGGTAAATTAGATACTCCCATACTCGACCAAGAACGAGATGTGGCAATTACGCCGCTAGCTTTGCCATTGTTAGCCGGACCTGGTACGCTGACGACGGTAATGCTGTTAATGTCGTCAGCTGCTAATCCTAATTTCAGCGTGACGCTGGGTATATTATCGGCAATGTTTATTACTTGGTTAATTTTACGTTTCAGTAATTACATCGATAAGTGGATTGGTGCAGAAGGCGAGGTAATTATAACTCAGCTTTTCGGTTTTCTATTGGCAGCGTTGGCAATAGAGATTGGTAGCGCGGGAATTAAGGAGTTGTTTTTCAGTTAGAGAAAACGAACCCCCTTCGCGTTGGCGGAGCCTCTCGTAGAGAAGCGTCTCGAAGAGAAGGCACCAAGGAAGGAGAGGAAGGGAAAATTGTTTATTTTTCTCCCCCTCTCCCCCTCACCCCCCCC
>NZ_JAOWRF010000022.1 GCF_025753815.1 Plectonema radiosum NIES-515
GCCGAATTTACGCCTGTGGACAAGAACCCGCCGACGGGCTTGGTTGAAGCAGGAAGCAGACCCTTCAGGAGCAATCTTGATTGAATGGTAAGACGAGCGATAAGTTTAACCAAGTTTTGTGTAGCAGATAATGTCGTCTCGTACTAGCAACTGTGTAGAGAAGTGCAAAGCGATCGCACAAAAAAATCTAAATTATTCTGTATTCAGCTAAAGACCTTCAGTCCGGAACCTGCTATATAATTTGTGTGATTTGTCGAACACAATATAACCTGCCATCAATTCAATTCTTTCCAGGCTGATGCCAAAACAGGTATAAAATAATTCGTGAGTGTAAAAGCATCAACTCCCAATTCTGTGCGCTCTTGAGCCGCTAAAATCCCCGCTTGGGAATGCCACCAAGCAGCAGTTGCGACAATCTCCTCTACAGAAATATGCTTAGATTTAGCTTGTGCTAACAGCCCACCAAGTACCCCCGTTAATACATCACCGCTACCACCACGGGCTAAAGCTGGAGTGCTTTGGGGATTAATCCAGACGGAATTTTGGGAATTTGCGATCGCTGTTCTCGCTCCCTTTAACAATACTATCGCACCACAACTATGGGCAGCTTCGCGCACGGCACGCACTCGATCTTTCATCGGATCGGGGACATTGGGAAACAATCGCTTGAATTCACCAGCGTGGGGGGTGAGAATTGTGACTGCCTGTCGTTTTTGTAAGGTGGCAATAGTTCCCATGTGTGCGAGGATATTCAAAGCATCAGCATCGAGAATTAAAGGGCGATCGCATTCTAAAACTTGTTGTACAATTGGGGTAGTATCTCCTGTTAAACCGGGACCTATGGCGATCGCATCAAAGGAACTCAAGTCAGTATTTTCGGGTAATTGCAAAGAAGCGATCGCACCTGTTTCAGTTTCCGGACAACCGATAATTAGTGCTTCTGGTAATTGTGCCACCAAAAGCGGCTTCAAAGATTCTGGTACAGCGATAGAAAGCATTCCCACACCACTTACCCTGGCACCCAAACCAGTTAAAATTGCCCCTCCAGAATAGCGACGTGAACCGCAAATCAGCAGTAAATGACCTTCCTTATATTTGTGGGTGACGGCGGGACGCGGTAGCGGTAAAGTTGAAAGTGCAGTAGTTTGAGTAATGCGGTGAATTTTGTTTACATCTCCCACAACAGCTTGCACATCAGCCAACGGGATATCAAAGTCGATTAATTCACATGAGCCAACATATTCTAAAGCATGGTCTTGCAATAAACCCAGCTTCCACAAACCCAAGCAAAAGGTGTGTGTAGCGCGAATTGCAGTCCCCAATACCTCACCTGTGTCTGTGTGCAACCCTGAAGGTAAATCAATGCTGACAATGGGTTTAGACCAAGAATTAATTTGATTTATCGCTTTGGCGATCGCATCAACCAATCTTCTTTCCAAGCCAAATCCAAACAACCCATCAATCAACAAATCGCAATCTGACAGTTGCTCTATCGACTCATAACAGGGGATACCTAGACTCTGAGTATACAGCAAATGCTGCGAAGTTAATTCTTTCAGCTTGGAGAAACAAGAATATATCTTGACATCGTAACCGCAAAAGTGCAACTCGCGAGCTACAACTAGCGCATCTCCACCATTATGACCAGGACCAACAAAAACCCCCACGCGTTTTACTTCGTGTCCCCCTTGTCCCCCTTCTCCCCCTTGTCCCCCTTGTCTCACATTTGGGTAGATATCCTGAATTCGACGGGCAATTAATCCTGCCACCTTTTCCATTAAAGCTGCTACAGGCATTCCCGCAGCAAAGATCCGTGCTTCGATATCACGCATTTGCTGTGCCGTAACTATTATTTGGGAAATTTGTTCTTGCCGAGCCATCATTTAGTTAGGAGTTGGGAGGAGCACTCGTTGGGGTAGAGACGTTCCACGGTCACGTCTGTACAAAAGTTGGGAGGAGCACTCGTAGCACTCGTTGGGGTAGAGACGTTCCACGGTCACGTCTGTACAAAAGTTGGGAGGAGCACTCGTAGCACTCGTTGGGGTAGAGACGTTCCACGGTCACGTCTGTACAAAAGTTGGGAGGAGCACTCGTAGCGGAGTTTTAATTCCTCACTCCTAACTCCTAACTCCTAACTTTACTTTTACTTACTTTCCGTAATAAACTCTGGCATTGCCAAAGCCTAAATTTCGCAGATAACTGTTCCATTGTTCTGCTTGCGATCGTTGAATAAAAGGTCCAACAGCTACATGTGACCCTCGTGGCTGGTTTCTTTGCAATACTGCGGCACTTTGTCCGATATTGCGTCTGATTTTGTCTTCAATTATTGGTAGGTCTTGCGATCGCGCCGGAATCGCTACATAGTAATAGTTGCTTCTATTATTCCCAGAATAGCCTCCAGGATAATTTCTGTCAGGATAATTTCTATCAGGATAATTCCTGTCAGGATAATTCCTGTCAGGATAATTATAGGGTACTTCCTGTCCGTTAGATAAACTGACAATCCTTACTCCATTTATCCCCTTGGATGCTAGTTCGCTGAGGCGTCGTTGAGCGTTATCTGGTTTACTAAAGGTTCCAGCTTGAATTACAGAACGTCCTTGATATCGTCTTAATAAAGCTGTGGGTTCAACTCGACGTACTTGTTGCAGTAGTCCAGAATTACCATTATCGACATAAACCACGTATCTACCAAGGTTCTGGTTGTTTTGATCTTGATTTTGGTTTTGATACTGATTATTATACTCATATTGATATTGAGAAGATGGAGTTGTTTGATTGGTGGTTTGAGAATTGTAGTCATTTTGTTGCGCTGCATCGATCTGGGGTAATGCCTGTTGATTAGAGGGAATCAGTTCTATGTTTGCGGGTGGTGGTGGTAAAGCTTGAGTAAGCAAAACGCCACCGCTATTTATTTGCGCTTGTGCTGGGTTAGAGTAGAAGAGTAGGGAAAGTAGCGAAAGTTGAGAAACTAGGGAAGTAAATTCTTTCCTTCTGACTGCTGACCTTTGACTGGGTATTGCACTTAACATAAGTTATGTCAATATTTATAGATAATTTTTTACAGGAATTGACCAGTTAACCGTTGTAGTAAATACATAGTGTTAGCTTAGAATAAGTTGCCTAAGCTCGATTTACGGATATGAAAAAAGTCGTCGTTGGTCTTTCTGGTGGCGTTGATAGTTCCGCTGCTGCTGCTATCCTGCACAATCAAGGCTATGAAGTTGTTGGTTTGACTCTTTGGCTGATGAAAGGCAAAGGTCAGTGCTGTTCTGAGGGTATGATCGACGCGGCTTATATCTGTGAACAATTGGGTATTCCCCATCAAGTTGTTGATATTCGCGAAGTCTTTCAAACCAACATTGTCGATTATCTCGTATCTGGTTACAGCGCCGGTATTACCCCTTTGCCTTGTTCCCAATGCAATAAAACTGTCAAGTTTGCTCCAATGGTACAATATGCCCGCGAACAATTGGGATGCGATCGCATCGCTACGGGTCATTATGCCAAAATTAGCTACAACGAAGCTACTAAACGTTACGAGCTTTTACGTGCTGTAGACCGCAATAAAGACCAATCTTATTTTCTCTACGATTTGTCGCAAGATTTACTTGCGGCAACAGTGTTTCCCCTGGGAGAATTACATAAGACAGACACGCGTCGCATCGCTGCCGAATATAACTTGAAAACCGCTGACAAGCCAGAGAGCCAAGACTTATGCTTGGTAGAAAGTAACGGCTCAATGCGGGCTTTTCTAGATAAATATTTAGCGCCGAAAAAAGGTGATATTGTCGATGGTGACGGCAAAGTGCTGGGACAACACGATGGTGTCCATCATTACACCATAGGACAGCGCAAAGGCTTAGGTATTGCCGCTGCCGAACCACTGTATGTGATCGGGTTGGATGCGGTGAATAATAAAGTGATAGTAGGCGATCGCACTCTAGCCACCGAGTCAGAATGCACCGTCCAACGCGTCAACTGGGTTTCCATAGCCCAACCATCAACCCCAATTCGCGCCGAAGTGCAAATTCGCTATCGCTCAAACCCCGTACCCGTCACAGTCATTCCCTTAGAAGATTCACGAGTCAGCTTAGTGTTTGACGAACCCCAGTTCAGCATCACCCCCGGACAAGCTGCCGTCTGGTACGAAGGCGAAAAAGTCCTAGGTGGTGGCATCATCGAGCAGTTTACTTAATTTGTCGTAGTGAGCGCTTCAGCGCTCTCAAGCCTCATATTCCCGACTTGTTGAACTAGTCGGGAATATTGTTTTTCCTATTGACATGTAAAACTTGACAAGATATTATATGGATAATGGAAAAGGTGTGGACATATAGACCCTATACTGAAAAATTTAACTCGCCAACTTGCCTCTTAAGGGCGCCATAAGATAAAAGCAATTAATCCCATCAGAAAAAAGGCGTTGCTGACTTCAAGTATGAATTTGTTTCACGCAAAGACGCAAAGACGCAAAGAATAAGAGTTTTAATTATAAGCTTTTTGAATTTCATAGCTCAATTCAGCAACGCCAGAAAACAAAACCCAAATTGCAGTAAAGTTCATAGGTAGCTGGACAAAAGTATTTATAGTCCGAAGCGAGATGCTTCTAGGATGTCTGACTTTGGCGATCGCATCGCACAGTGTTAAAGAAACTCGGTTTTTGCTTTTGCTTTTATTTGGGAAATCTTTCCCCGTTGAGCAGGGGGGGGGAATTTGCTCCCTCACTCCCAATATGGTTCGGATCAGATCGTAAGCATTGCCGATAACTCTTGTAGAGAAGCGATCAAACGAAGTCTCTACACATCTGACATTATTACAAGAAAGATGCTGAAAGCCCTTGAGCATGTGGTACGCCATAGTACCACATGCGTGCTTTAGACAAGGGATGAAAGCTGGTTGCAGGATTTATCCTGCATTATCTTTTAATTTCAAATTATCTA
>NZ_JAOWRF010000078.1 GCF_025753815.1 Plectonema radiosum NIES-515
GCGTCAGATGTGTGTAAGAGCCAGGAGTTGGGAGTGGGGAGTTGGGAGTTGGGAGTGGGGAGTTGGGAGTGGGGAGTTGGGAGTGGGGAGTTGGGAGTTTTTAACTCTTAACTTCTAACTCCGCTCCTCATAACTTTTTTGTTCTAACTACCGGGCAGCGAGTTTAAAACCTTCAGCGATCGGACCTAATGCTAAAACGGGGAAGAATGTCAGTACTCCTAAAATCAGAATTACTCCAGCGGTAATACTAGTAAATAGCAGAGAATCGGTTCTCAGGGTACCAGGGGTTTCTGCCAGTGTTGGTTTATGTGCCATACTGTCAGCTAAAAGTAGGATGGCGATAATTGGTACGTAGCGTCCTACTAAGATGCTCACACAAGTACTTAAGTTCCACCACAAAGCTGTAGGTGCAGGTTGGGTATCAGCTAATCCTTCCAAACCAGAACCGTTGTTAGCAGCTGCTGAAGCATATTCGTAAACTACTTGGGAGATACCGTGAAAACCTGGGTTGGTAATTCCCGATAAAGTGTTGGGAGAAGTTAAGGCGATCGCGGTGGGAATTAAAACTACAATTGGGTGAACCAGCAGAACTACGCTCGCAAGGATGATTTCTCGCTTTTCTATTTTGCGTCCGAAAAATTCCGGGGTGCGTCCCACCATCAGTCCAGTTAAAAATACGGTGAGAATTAGGTAAATGAATAAGTAAGCGGTGCCTGTTCCTTGACCGCCCCAAATAATCTGCAAAAATAAGTTAAAAAGGGTAGAAAAGCCACCACCTGGCATGAGAGAATCATGCATACCGTTGACAGCGCCGCACATGGTTGCAGTGGTCATGACTGCCCATAATGCAGTTTGTGCCCAGCCAAATCTTACTTCTTTGCCTTCTAAATTCGGCTGGTCTGTTGCTAAAGCGTTATTAATTAAAGGATTTCCTTGCAGTTCACCGACGGCTGTGATGCAAACTAAAATTACAAAAATGATAAATACCATCCAGAAAAGTAACCAAGCTTGTTTGGTGTTGTTGGCAAATAAACCATAGGTATAAATCAATGCCGCTGGAATCGAAATCATGGCGATTTCTTCGATTAAATTAGAAACACCATTGGGATTTTCAAAGGGATGTGCCGAGTTAACCCCAAAAAAACCGCCACCATTCTCACCTAGTTGTTTGATGATCTCAAAGGATGCGACTGGACCTCTTGCGATGTATTGCGTTGCACCTTCGAGGGTTCTGACAACTTGCGGTCCTGCTAATGTTTGCGGTACACCTGTTAAAAGTAAGGCGATCGCTCCAATCACCGAAATTGGTAGTAAAATTCGTGTGATCCCACGAGTCAAATCGACGTAAAAATTTCCTAAAGGTCTACCTGTTAAGCCACGAATAAAGGCAATTCCTACCGCTAATCCCGTCCCTGCTGAGGTAAACATCAAAAAGCCTAAAGCTGCTGTCTGGCTGAAATAACTTAAGGTTGTTTCGCCGGCATAATGTTGTTGGTCGGTATTTGTCAGAAATGAAATCGCAGTATGTAAGACTGTATCCCAAGTCGGCATCCCTAACCGCGTGGGATTAAAGGGCAAGAATTTCTGAAGCGCTATTAACAGACATACGAAAATGCCCATGATGAGATTAGTGTACAGTATTGCCCGCCCATACTGCCAACCAGTCATGTTATCGGGAACGCGGACACCTGCTAGTGTATAAATCAATCTTTCTACAGGCTGCATTACTAAATCAAGTAGCGTTTTTTCTCCTAAAAATACACGGGCTATGTATTTACCTATGAGTGGAGTTATTACTATAACAATGCAGAGCGTTAGCCCAATTTGCAACAATCCTTGTCCCATGTATTTCCTTTAGTTTTTTCAAGTACCTACTAACCGAGGCTGAAACTTTAAATTTAACAACTTGTGAATTTTCTTTGGCGATTAACCCGCGATATTTACGATCGCTTCAATTTTTTATACTAGATTTACTCTTCTGTGTTATTACTATTTTTCAGAGATTTTTTGAACTGTCCGACAAGAATACTTAAATTTTACTCTTATTCATTTATCTTCAATATCATATTATTTACCTTTATATTTGCTACTTTCAGACACTAGATGAATGGGGATTTTGTCAAATTATATACACTTGATAAAGTATAAGTTTACACTAATTTGTCAGGTTAATAACAATAACTCAGGTGTAGCGAAAATTATATTACATATTCAACTTTTTTTTGAAGTAAGTACGCAAAAAAAGTTAAGTTAAGAGTTGACATTACCCTGAATACTTCTTAGATAATGTGAAAATTGACCTGCTTAAGAACCCCGATTTCTCAAAGGATATCACTGAGGAATCAGGGGTTTTGACCGTAAAAACCTCTAATAAAGTTGAGAGCAAAAAGCGAGACAAAGCGATCGCACTTTCCATAACCCCATAAGAGAACGCATCCAAGGGTGAATTTGGAATTAGGAGCGAAACAAACCCAAATTCAGCACTTATGACTAAGTTTGGCGTTGTTCGTCGAGCCAAGCTAATGCTGCACCAGCGGTTTCGGCGACAATACTAATCAGACGATAGAGAGCGATCGCACTAATGACTATAGCAGCCGGAAAGCGATTTTGTAATAAGGCGATCGCTGTGGCTTCAAATACACCCAAACCCCCCGGAACAGGAACAACAAATCCCACTAACCAAGCGAAACTAAAAGCACCTATTAATAAAGGAATTTGACTTAAATTCAAAGGACCCAAAGCGAACATAGTTAATATAAACCCAAGGCTTCGCAGTCCCAAAAAGCCGAGTTCTCCTAACAAAGGTCCCAGGGGATAGCGTCCAATACTCATAGCGTTTGACTCGGCACCAGTCTTAGACATTTTCGCCTTCAAGCGTTGCAAAAAGCTAATAGCCGGATTTAAAAATCGAGGATGAACTACACAAAGCACTCCCAGCAAAGCCAGTAGTTGCATTATTTGCACGAGTAAGTTGATATTGCCTGCTGCAAATGTGCCGCCAAGTGAGACAATGATAATTAAAGCAGCAGCTGCCAGTAGTAACGGTTCTAGCAATACGCTCAAGGTGGCTACGCTTGGTGAAACATTGGCATTTTTGGCGGCAACAATTCGCCCATAGTGATGCCAAATATTACCTGGCAAATACTTAGCGATGTTTGTTTTGAGGTAAACTTGAATAAAATGCACAGATTCTACAGGTTGATTCAAGTCTTGCAGAACCCAAGTCCATACCCAGCCTGCCCAAGTGTGTGCAAGCATTGTGACACCTGTAGCGATCGCTATAATTGCCCATCCAACTGCATCAATGCGGATCGCTGTCACCTCAACCCAGTGATCCTTAAAAGCTCTGGCTAAAAAAAATAGCGTTCCCCCCAAAATTAGCCAGCGTAAAAATTGCTTCATCATTTCGGTAGTTTAACTGATAAAGTTTCCTATGGCTGAACACCTAAAATATTATGGTAAAATAGCCACACATACCCAGGTTTTATGAAAATGTGAAGCTCTCTTAACAAGTTTTCATATCCTAATTATCATTAAATTTTGTCCGAAATTAAAAATCAGTGTTGGCATTTGAGTTGTTTAAAACGGCGAAAAACTAGAAATTTTCTGTAATAAAAATGTGAAGCCGCATTGACAGTTTTCTATAGATTAATCAACTTCAATCTCAAGGCTGACATAACTAGACATCCACCGATCTTTTATTATGCGTTGCCCGAAACCCTTGTATAGAGGTAGCACATGCAACGTCTATACGTCTTTTGTACCAGATGTCTAGTAAAGATTAATTGATAACTAAATATTTATACAACAGAAAACAAAAGTAAATTGCCACAAGCAAATCCAAATCTCATGATAGTAGCTTATATCTCTCTTAAGTTAGAGAAAATTGACATAATGTGATCGTTAAAATGTGACCTTTGCTAGAGGCAAAGGTTGCTTTATTTACTCTAAGCTTGACAAGCGTTGATGAAAGATTTGTTAACTTAAAGGTAAACAAATCTGTTCACCGAAAAAAAATGGTTTGTTTCAAGTTGAAAGGAGGACTTCGTGAACGGTTTGATAGCTTTTTGGAAAAAATTACAAGCGAATTGAAACTGTAAAAGAAAAAGTTAAAGAAGCTTCAGGCTTTTTGAAAAACAAAGCAGATGAAGCCAATGCAAGACCAGAATTGCAAAAAAATCCCGCATTTGGCAAATAGGTTTTTTACCTGAAGTTGGAGATTGTGCAGAAATCCAAAATCTCAAACTTCAAATTATTGGGTTATCTTAGTTAAAGTTTAACTTATTTACACAAACACAAGGAGTAACAACATGGACAAAGTAATTGCTTGGCTAAAAAATATTCGCCCAATCAAAATATTGACGGTTTTGTGTATGGGGGTTTTACTGATCGTTACACAAGCTTGCGGTTCCGTAACAGCAGGAGAACCAAAAGCAGGAGCTAATTCTGAGCTATCCGTTCCCAAAGGTGATAAAATCCTTAATCCCTACGAAGGTGGAATGAACAACTTCAGCGATACCGATCCTAGATCAAAAGAAGCAAAAACTGAAGTTAAAGCCAAAGCTGAAGCTCTGAAGCAAAATGCTGAACAAAACGTTAATGACCAAACAGGTACTTTGGGAGAAAAAACCCTTCGCAGCTTAGAGAATAAAGGTGAAAACGCGGCAGATTTAGCCAAGAACCTTCAGCAAAATGCTCAGGGTGCAAAAGAGAAAATTGGCAATACCGCTGAAGATTTTGCCAAGGGAGTTCAGCGAGGACTGGAAAATATCAAAGACAACGCTCAGGATGCTGCCGGTGACTTGACAATAAATGCTCAACGTGCAGCTGATGATGCAAAAACAAATGTTCAGCGTACACTTGAAGATGCAGGGGATG
>NZ_JAOWRF010000055.1 GCF_025753815.1 Plectonema radiosum NIES-515
TCTCCCCCTCTCCCTCATCCTTAATCAACTTAGTACGCGTCGGTGATCCTAACCAAGCGATTAACTCTAGCTTTACCCCAGCCGATCCAATTTATTTTCGGCAATTTTGCGAAGAGTGCAAAGCGCAAGACAGACTCGTAACAATGTATCAGGCTGGTCGGAGTACTGAAATTATCATTGAAGCGGCAAACTTTGCCTTGGAATGGGTGAATGGTCTTTATAAAAAGGATTTAACTAATTTAAATAGGGCAAATAATCGGATTTCGACAACTCCATTTAGACCGCAAAGAATTTACCCCGTTGAACCGAATCATCGCAAAGATGATGTTAATCCACAACCAATCGGTAGGGGATTAGAACTTTATACTCCACGCGATATTCATCATACCGTCGAGTTACTTTCTCAAAGAGTAATTGAGTTATTTGCCGAAGATCCAACTAATACCCGTGCGGCAGTTTTAGTCCGGGAAAATCGCCAAGGACGCTGGTTAGCTGAAGCGCTTGCTCCTGTGTGCAAAGAGCATAAAATTGTACTTTACGATGTGGGGGAACGCGATCGCCATTCTCATGTCCCAGAAGATATTTTAGCAATACTGCAATTTTGCGATCGCCCGCATTCCCCCGATTATCTCAAAGCTGCCTTACAAGTCTCGGTACAGCGTCAATTAATCCCCACGCAAGACCTCAACGCTCTCGCAAGTCTTCCCGAAGAATTTCTCTATCCAGGTCCCTTGGCACCACCGCAAACAGAATCTGTGCAAAAAGCCTGCCGCTTGTGTCGCAATTTACTTCGCGCTCGTTTAGAACTGCCTTTGTATCAGCTAATTTCCTTCATCGCTTTGACGTTACATTACGACCAAGCCGAACTTGCGACAGCAGACAAACTCGCAGAACGGGTAAATCGGCAAATAGCTGGTAATAGCTCAATGGGGGCAATGCTGGCAGCTTTAAGCGAAATCGTCAGTTCCGAACGATTTGAACCTGTGGAAATTGGAGATGTAGAAGCGCGTTACACTCGTCCGGGTCAACTTACAATTATTACCATGCACAAAGCAAAAGGGCTAGATTGGGACTTTGTTTTTCTGCCCTTTTTGCACGAAAACTTAATTCCCGGTAGATTTTGGGTTCCTCCCCAAAGGCAATTTTTGGGCGATTTTACTTTATCAGAAGTTGCTCGTGCCCAAATTCGCGCTGCCCTCCACGGTGAAGAAAGCGCTTTGCCCAGCACCACCGCTGCTTGGGAACAGGCAAAACACCTGAAAACTGCTGAAGAATACCGTTTATTGTATGTCGCCATGACACGGGCAAAGCGCTTGTTGTGGATGTCTGCTGCTAAGATGGCGCCATTTACTTGGAGTAAGCCGGATAATTTACAACAACAAGCTCCATGTCCAGTTTTTCCGGCGTTAAAGCAGCAGTTTCCTGAATGTGTGATGATGACAACAGTGTTCAAATAAGTAGAGACGTTCCGCCGGAACGTCTTAGTATAAAGGTTCCACACCGAACGTCTAAATGTAAACCTTCCACACCGAACCTCTAAGTAGAGACGTTCCGCCGGAACGTCTCTACGATAGTTTTGTCAAGCCCAAAAATGCATAAGTTAATTAAACTTACGCCTATTAAGAATTACAGCGAGATTGGTTGATATCTTTCTCAAAGATGATATGTTGTACGTGCCATATATACAACTTTTGATAGATGTAGGAACCGCACTAAAGGAGCAGTTATGAAATTAAGCACCGATACAGAATACTTGTACTTTCTGCCAAACGCCAGTTTAACGCTCAGACTGATTCAACATCTACACGCCAAACCGGAAATACCCGTTTTCTGTGTCACCATAATTCATGAGATTGATGGCTGGTTAGTGCGGATCAAGCTAAATAGTCAGATGACACCTTTGGAATCTGGAAATCTTCGAGCTTTTTTAAATGAATTAGGAATTAGCTACGAGCCGCAAAAACGTTTGCAGATGGCACTTCTAAGTTTAGAATCTGGGCAGTGTAGTGTAAAAACGATGCGTCGCTACCAAATATCGATTGTCTCTCACGGTAGCCCTAATAAACAAGAAATTGAGGCGTTTCGGGAGCAGTTTCTCAAAAAATTAGGCTACTGCCCACAAACTCTGGTGTAATCGATTTGAGATTTTGGATTTTAGATTTTCGATTGATTCTGACTGATGATTAAAGTTTAGATTTGCGCCTGGGTGGTGTGCATCACCCTTTAGATATAAAGTTTTGTGACATTGCAATAAAATTTGCATACTTTCGTTGGCGTTGGCGCCGGGGTTTAAGACAAGCGATGCCTACGGCAACCCGGAGCGGGAACGCATGAAAATTTCACGTATACTATTACAGTTTATAAATCAAGCTGGCGGTAACGACTTGCTCGACTGCGATCGCCAGTTCGGGGAAAGTTTGTGAGATAATGCGCTCAGATTCCTTATATTGTTGAACTTGATATTCTCCGTCAATTAACTGGTAAACAAAAACCGAAGGAACTTTGGGATTACCAAGATAATTGCGGGAAGCGATCGCTAAATAATCAACAATCCAATACTCAGCAATACCCAGCCGTTGATACTCATCTAACTTGTCAACGTAATCATCTTCCCAATTAGTTGATACCACTTCCACAGCAAGTTGTATCGATTCAGTTAAAGCACCATATGCAAGTACATTTGCGTTCCACACAGAAGCAAGAACTACACCCACCTCAGGGTTTCTACCTTGTTCTCTCCCCTGAGCAGTTTTAGTTCTAAAGACTATATCCTTGTCAACAATGTAATCTAGTCCTAAGCGTCTAATTTCATCATTGAAATTAAACATGAGATATCGTGCTACATTTTTATGCGCTCTAGTCGCTTCCACTTGGACAATCTCGCCATTCACAAGTTCAAAGATACCATAGCCATCTGGGTACTGGGCGAGAAATTCCTCAAAAGTCAGCTTCTTGTTGGTGGTAATCATAAAATCTCCGCGCTATTAAAATTAGTTCAATTTATTTCTTTTAGCTTATAATTAGGGATCGTGTCGAATTAAAGTTAGTTTATGCCTAAACTAAAAACCCGTAAAGCAGCGGCGAAACGATTCCGCGTTACCGCTACTGGTAAAATTATGCGTCGCAAAGCCTTCAAAAATCACCTTCTACAGCACAAAACTGCAAGCAAAAAGCAGAAATTGTCTAAGATGGCAGTTGTAAAGGAATGCGATGCTGAAAATGTACGGTTGATGCTTCCTTATTTGTAAATTAATCCCAAATTAAACAATGACAAGAGTAAAACGCGGTAACGTTGCTCGTAAACGCCGCAAAAAAATTCTCAAACTAGCCAAAGGCTTTCGTGGTTCTCACTCAACTTTGTTTAGAACCGCTAATCAACAAGTGATGAAAGCGCTGCGGAGTGCTTATCGCGATCGCAAAAACTGCAAACGCGATTTTCGTCGTCTGTGGATCACCCGCATTAACGCTGCTGCACGCCTACACGGTTTGAGTTACAGTCAATTAATTGGCAATCTCAAAAAAGCCAACATCGAACTCAATCGCAAAATGCTAGCCCAAATGGCAGTCCTCGATTCAGCCGGCTTCACCAAAGTCGTTGAATTAGCAAGCCAAGCGAAAGGATAAAGGTGCAACGGATGAATAACGGATGTAACAGAAAAAAAGCAATTACTCGGTTACATCTGGTATTATCCGCGACTTTAATTTTGATATTGAGCTTTTCTTTTGGAGACAGCCAATTCATCGCAAATGCCGCAGAAATGCCAGAAATTCAGCAACGCGGCTACTTAAAAATTGCAGTCAAAAATAATTTACATCCGTTGGGATTTACTGATGTCAGCGGCAAACTGCAAGGATTAGAAATTGACTTAGCGAAAGCCTTAGCGCAAGACTTATTAGGCTCATTAAACGCAGTCAAGTTTAAACCTGTCAACAATCGCGATCGCATGACTGTAGTTTTAAATAATCAAGTTGATCTGACTATAGCTAGAGTCACAGCAACCGAATCACGTGCTCGTTTAGTTAGCTTCAGTGTTCCCTACTATTTTGATGGGACTGCATTAATCACCAAAGATGCTTCAGCGCAACGGATTAAGGATTTTGCCAGACGGAAAATAGCCGTTTTGAAAAAATCTAGCACGATTGCGGAAGTTAAATATTATATACCAACTGCGGAGTTAGTGGGAGTGAATTCTTACGAAGAAGCGCGATCGCTTTTAGAAAAGAATAATTGTGATGCTTTTGCCGCAGATGCAAGCGTCCTCAGCGGTTGGGTGCAACAAGATAGCGGTTATCGCTTACTTTCAACCAAACTATCAACACAACCCTTATCGGTAGTAATGCCCAAAGGATTGCAATACGATGAATTGCGACAGCGAGTAAATGAAGCGATCGCTCGTTACATAGCTAAAGGTTGGCTTACTGAACGCGTAAAATACTGGGGACTACCTCAATCTGAGTTAAGAGTAGGGAGTAGGGAGTAGGGAGTAGGGAGTAGGGAGTAGGGAGTAGGGAGTTAGGAGTTAGGAGTTGGGAGTTGGGAGTTTGGAGTTGGGAGTTAGGAGTTGGGAGTTTGGAGTTAGGAGTTTGGAGTTGGGAGTTTGGAGTTGGGAGTTTGGAGTTAGGGGTTAGGAGTTAGGAGTTAGGAGTTAGGAGTTATCACTTCCCCTTGTCCCCCTTGTCCCCTACTCCCTACACCCTACTCCCTACTCCCCACACCCTACTCCCTACTCCCCACACCCTACTCCCCACACCCTACTCCCTACTCCCCACACCCTACTCCCTACTCCCCACACCCTACTCCCCACACCCTACTCCCCAC
>NZ_JAOWRF010000269.1 GCF_025753815.1 Plectonema radiosum NIES-515
CTCTCCCCATCCCCCCCTCTCCCTATCTTCAACTTTGGTGTGATGCGGAAGCGCAAGTTAGGTTAAATGTTGACCAAAATATGGCGATAATAAACGAGTTAGTGGAAAGTAAAGCCGCTTGGTTGCTTTCACAGACGCTACCAGCGGGAACACCGCTATTTATCGCTAACAGTATGCCGGTGCGTGATGTAGAATTTTTCTGGAAGCCGAATAATTTAGGAGTGCGATCGCATTTTAATCGAGGGGCAAATGGTATAGATGGTACCTTATCCACTGCTTTAGGAATCGCCCATCGTCGTCAAAGCAGTGTAATGTTAACTGGAGATTTATCTTTATTGCACGATACCAATGGCTTTTTAATTAGAAATAAGTTTGTTGGACATCTCACCATCGTGTTAATTAATAACAATGGCGGTGGTATTTTTGAAATGTTACCCATCGCTCAATTTGACCCACCATTTGAAGAATTTTTTGCCACTCCCCAAGATATCGATTTTGCTCAACTGTGCGCTACTTATGGAGTAGAGCATGAATTGATTACTTCTTGGGATAAGTTGCAACAAAACTTAACTTTACTACCAACTAAGGGAATTCGGGTTTTGGAATTGCGAACAAATCGGAAAACAGATGCGAAGTGGAGACAAGATAATTTACCTAAGTTTGCGACTGTAGTCAGCGCTTCAGCGCTGAAGGAAAAGCGCTGAAGCGCTGACTACGGTAAGAATTTTTCGACGCAGCGGACGAAGATTTCTACACCCATTGGTAAAGCGGTTTCGTCAAAATCAAAGCGGGGATGATGATGGGGATACGCTAAGTCTTTGTCAGGGTTTGCAGAACCGAGGAAGAAATAACAACCGGGAACGGCTTGTAAGAAGTATGACATATCTTCGCCGCCCATTGTTTGACATTCTGGGACAACTCCCAGAGGAGTTTCTATCACTTGTTCGGCTTGCTTACGCACGAATTCTGCCATCCCTGCATCGTTGATAGTTGGTGGGTAAAGTTCCCAATATTCTAAATCATAACTGGCACCAAACGATTGACAAATGCCAGCAATAATCTGTTCAATTCGCTTCTTGAAAAAGCCTTTTAAATCAGGTTTAAAATAACGTATTGTCCCACTCATCCTTGCCGTATCGGAAATAATATTTAGCTTGGTTCCCGCATGAAGTTCTCCCACTGTCACCACCGCCGAATCTATTGGATCGACGTTGCGTGAGACAATGGTTTGTAAAGCATTGACAATTTGAGCTGCAACCACCACAGAATCAATCGTTTGATGAGGCATTGCCCCATGTCCACCTCTGCCCAAAATCGTGCATTTAAAGCATTCTACAGCTGCCATTAATGCTCCAGCGCGGACACCGACAGTTCCCAAAGGCAAATTATTCCACAAATGCAAACCGATAATTGCATCCACATCAGGGTTTTTTAGTACCCCAGCTTCAATCATCGGTTTTGCACCTCCAGGTCCTTCTTCCGCTGGTTGAAAGATAATTTTGACTGTGCCGGCAAAATTTTGGCGATTTGATTGCAGATAGTAAGCTGTACCTAAAGCGATCGCTGTATGTCCATCATGACCGCAAGCGTGCATTACTCCATCATGTTGGGATTTGTATGGCACTTCGTTGAGTTCTTGAATTGGTAAAGCGTCCATATCTGCCCGAATTGCCAACACTTTCCCACTATCAATTTTACCACCTTTGATCATTGCCACAATTCCAGTTTGAGCAATTCCCGTTTCATGCTCAATTCCCCATTCTTGCAACTTCTGTGAAACAAACTCAGATGTGAGTTTTTCTTGAAAACCTAACTCTGGTTGTTGATGCAGTCGTCGTCGCCATTCTACCAGTTGAGGTTGTAGCGATCTAATATCGAGGCGGACGCGAGATAAATTTACACTAGATGGATGTGGGAAGGTGGAAACCATTGTGAATAAAAGCTAATTTAACACGGCTAACTGATGTTATTTTCCTAGTTTAGTCTTTTTGATTTAAACTTTTGAAAGTAAGCATTAAAGTTTCCAAATCTAAATTTGATATTACTTGTGCCATTTTTTCTAAATCAGATAAATTATCTAAGTAAGGCACGCAACCTAAAACAGGCGTATTCGTCAATGATTGAATCAATTCCGGTGGTGTCCAGTCAGCGATTTGCGCTTCTGTTCGCGCTTCAATGCAGTTAAGAACAATACCAACTAGATGCACGCGAGATTGTTTAGCTAATGCTACATTCGCGACAGCTTGCCCGATCGCTCCCAATTTCACAGGTACTATCAATACCGTTGGTAAACGCCATTCTCCTGCTAAATCTGCTACCGTCAACTCCGAAGTGATGGGTGAACCTAATCCGCCCAAAGCTTCTATTAAAACAATATCATGACGCGATCGCACTTTTTCCAAAGTTTGCCACACCAGTCCTAAATCTACTTCTCGATTTTCCCGGGCTGCGGCAATCGGTGGTGCCAGAGGTGCTTGAAAATACAAAGGTGTAATTTCTTCCGAAGATTGATCCAAAGAAAACAGCTTTTGATAAAGTTCGCGATCGCCTTCACCCGATTGAATCGGTTTCATAATTCCCAAACGTCGCTGCGGGTAATATATTTGCCAATAAGCAGAATACGCTGTTGTGAAAACAGTTTTCCCCGCTTCCGTATCAGTTCCCGTAATTAGTAATGTATTCATTGACAACTCTTAGTTATTAACACTTAATTTACCCTATTTAATTTCGACAAAATCATCCGATATCAACATTTAATTAAAATAGTCGATGGTAATCCTAAATCATTCCCAAAACTCTCTCCTTCCTCTACCTCTGTGTTCTCTGCATCTCTGCGGTTACTTCTTCAAAATTATTCTTCACCAATCATATAGGAATGCAATAACATTAATCAAAGTAGGAGAAAAATGCCCCATTTCAATTATCGAGAATTTGTCCGATTAGGAACAGGTGTTTGCTCAACAGCCGGATTATTATTTTCTTCTTGAGGAGATGCAGACGGAAGCTCCGGTGGCTGTATAGGAGGAAGTGTAGGCGAATTGTTGACAGGTGGTGCTGGAAATGTTGGTGACGGTGTTGGTGACGGCGTAGGCGTTGGTGTGGACGGTTCTGGTGTCGGAGTAAATGTCGGCTTTAATGTTGGGGTAAGTGTAGGTGTCGCTTCTAAATTTTCTAACCCAACATTCAGAACATAATTGCTTTGTGGAACTTGTTGTCCGGAAGTTAACTGAATAACATATCTGCCACTTCTAGACAATATACCCTGATAGGATGTGGCTGGCTGGGTAGAACTATCTATTACTTTTCGATTAGGAGATAAAACTGTTAGAAAAACATTACTACTTTCTGGGGAAAGCGATGCAATTAATTTTGAACCTTTTCTGGCAAAAAAGCTGTATTCAACTGTTTCATTTGCTTTGATAGTACCATCAAGATTAAGTTGATTTGGGGTGAGAAAAGTTATGGGTTTCTTGGTGACAATAGGCTCAATATTGGTAGGTGTAGGTGTAGGTGTCGATGTCGGTGTCAGTGTCGTCGGTGTCGGTGTAGCCACACCTGTAATAACTGGTGAAGGAAAAGTTTGTGGTGGGGTTTCTGGTGTTAATGTTTTTGGTTGACTGCGGATAGAACTGACTACTGCCCAAGAACCAAATCCTGCTAAGATAATTACAGCAGTGCCAATTGCACCCAGCGCCAAGGGGTTATCCAAAATAGAACTGCTGGAGGGATCGGGAATCACCGGATTTAATTTTTTAGGTTGGACAGGTGGGATTGGGTCTAGACGACCACCGACAGCGACTGTTTGCACATTGGATAAAGACGGATTTGACTGATTTGGTTGCTTAAAAACTTGTAATGCTTGGGTGATCTCGGCAACACTAGCAAAGCGATCGCTTGGTGAATGACTCAACATCCGATTTAATATTTGAGCAAATCGGGCATCGACTTTTACCAATTTTTCCCAATTCCAAGTTAATTGATTTTCATCAAATAGTTCTTGCGGTTCTTTACCCGTCAGCAAAACTAACACTGTAACTGCTAACGCATACAAATCACTACTGGGGTAAGCCCTTCCTGTTTGCATTTGTTCAGCAGGTGCATAGCCTAATTTTCCCACAGTAGTAACAGGCGTTGATGCATTTAAAGATTGTAATTTAGTTGCCAGTTCTTTCACCACCCCAAAGTCAATTAAAACAGGTAGGCGTTCGCTTTCTCGCAAAATAATATTTTCTGGTGAAATATCCCGGTGAATAATTCCCTTTGCGTGAATATGCTCTAAAACTGGTAATAAAGAGCGCATAAAAAGCAAAACTTCCGCTTCTGTGAAAGTTTGACCAACAGCCTTACGCTCGTCTAGTATTGCGCGGTAAGTCTTACCCGGTACGTAATCTTGCACCAAAAACAACCGCTGGTCTTCTTCAAATCTTTCTCGAAATTGCGGTATCTGCGGATGCTGAATCTGGTATAATATTGCAGCTTCCCGTGCGAAAAGCTCTTGTGCTTTCTCCCAAGCACCAGTCTCCGTAGCAGTGGGAATTAATTCTTTGATCGCACAAAGTTCATTAAATCGTCTTTGGTCTTCTGCCAAATAAGTTCTACCAAATCCCCCCTGACCGAGAATTTGAATTATGCGATAACGGTTTGATTGGACAGTACCAACAGTAATGGGTGGTTGCATCATCGATTAATTGGGCATTGGGTAATGGGCATGGGGAATGGGACTCCTTGGGGACTTTCTTGAGAGTGGGGGACAAGGGGGCAAGG
>NZ_JAOWRF010000098.1 GCF_025753815.1 Plectonema radiosum NIES-515
GATGGGGGGAGTGGGGGAAATATTTCTTCTTTCTTACCATGAGTCCCTTTCCCCTAGTCAAATTGCCCCATGCCCAATTACCAATTCCTCATTTTATGCTAAAGGCGTTGACAAAAGCTAGAAAATGAGTAAGGATAGAGAACGGTGATAAAAAAATGCCAGCGGAACTGGCGGAATTGGCAGACGCGCTAGATTCAGGTTCTAGTGCCGCAAGGCTTCCGGGTTCAAGTCCCGGGTTCCGCATATGAGTTAGGTAGAGACGTTCCGGTGGAACGTCTGTACTTGGATGGAGATGTTACGGTGGAACGTCTGTACTTGGATGGAGATGTTACGGTGGAACGTCTGTACGGAGTTAAATCATCACTCATCACTCATAATTTTTAATGTTAACTAGTTTACAAAATTCTTTAGTAAAGCAAATCCGCAAATTGCACTCCTCGAAGGAGCGTCACAAGCAGGAGTTGTTTTTACTCGAAGGTACGCATTTGTTGGAAGAAGCTTGTGGGGTGAATTATCCGCTGGATGTGGTGTGTTGTACCTCACAATGGGAAGCGGCTCATCCGGCACTTTGGGAGCAAGCTTGTAGTCGGTGCGATCGCTTTGAAATTGTCAGTGAAGAAGTATTGAAAGCGATCGCGACGACAGTACAACCTGATGGTGTTATCGCTACCGCAAAACGAAGCTCGGCAATGCAAGTTCCCTTCACTGGGTTGCTGCTAGCTTTGGAAACTGTGCAAGATCCGGGCAATTTGGGGACGATGATTCGGACTGCGGCAGCGGCTTCGGCATCGGGGCTGTGGCTGAGTGCAGATAGTGTAGATTTAGATAACCCCAAAGTGTTGCGTGCCAGTGCTGGTCAGTGGTTTCGCTTACCGATGGCGGTGAGTGCAGATTTAAAAGATACAGTAAATCTTGCCAAGGAAGCGGGAATGCAGATTGTGGCAACTTTGCCAAGTGCAACTTTAACTTATTGGCAAGTAGATTGGCGAAAACCAAGTTTAATTTTATTAGGTAACGAAGGTGCGGGTTTGTCGGCTTCTTTAGCCACAATGGCAGATAAAGCCGTGAAAATACCTTTGAATCCAGGGGTGGAATCTTTGAATGTGGCAATCGCTGGAGCTTTAATGTTGTACGAGGCTCAACGACAGAAAATGAAGGAGTACATGCTGTAGGTTCCTTGCGTCTGTACAGAGTTAGGAGTTAAGAATTATCAACTCGTAACTTTTATTTTATTTTATTTTCCAGATATTCTTCGATATCAGTAACGGCATCCTCTAAAGCTTCTAAATCAATTTCTGCTTCTATTTCAATTAGTTCAGCATTAGTGGTTTCAGGAGTATCGGTTTTTTTTGTTTCTTCCTCTTCAGTCGGACTCTCTTGTAATATACCCTCCAACTCATTGAGGGATTGAAGAAACTCTTTAGCGGCAGTGCGGCGTTGTTGCTGATTTTGCTCCATAATTTTGATTTGAGAATCGTGATTGCAGTTTATAATTATGGTTATTTGTACCAAAACTAATTTATTCTGTATCAAATTTACACATTAAAAAGCTTGATGGCAAAATCAGCGAACGTGAAGGTAAAATTAAAACTTTGCTGTTGTTTATAATAGACATCTCCAGAAAACAATAGACATCTCCGGAAAAGAATGTAGAGACGTAGCAATGCTACGTCTCTTGGGGTTTGGACAATGCATATTTAATTTCCACGACGTTTGTCTAATAGTGAGCGGTAAACCGCTTCAAACCCTTGGTATGAGGGGTTTACTGCTTACTACATTTAGTTCTTTATTTCTTTACACTCCAGTACTTATGAAGGTATGTGAGATAAAGTTAAGTTATATTACTCTTGTCTGATTTGCACTTCCGGGAAAATAAAGTAAGTATAAACAATGAGTTAGATTATATCTAAATGCATTCATATTCATCTCTCTCTTGAAAACCTAGTAATTACACACTTGACAAGGAGATTATTATGAGAAAAACTAATCTTTCAGAAAGCCTATACCAGTGGGAGCCTGCTAATCCTCAATTACCTTCCCATGTGAAAGGAGTTCCCAGAGGAGAAGGCTTTTCTGCCGTGAAGATATTCATTTTTCTCTTTAACACCCTGAAAGGATTAATCGGTCTGCTAATAGCACAACTTATACATCTGTTTCCTTTTCTTTACAAGCAGAATCAAAAAGGTAAACTGGTATTTACAGGCACGGCAGATTTTGGCTTAATAAGTATTTTATCTGGATTCAATGACTGGGAAAAAATTGATGATTTTAATGATTTTTTTAAACCTTGGACATTTTTGAAGAAACCATCTGTTGCTAAAAAAAAGTGGCAGTCAGACACACAATTTGCTTATGAACGGCTAAATGGAATTAACCCAGCATTTATCAAAAAATGCCGACAATCAGATATTTATCCAGTGGGAAAATTCCGCGTTACTGACGAAATACTTAAACCAGTTTGGGGAAGTGATATTACTCTGGCTTCAGCATTGGCAAGCGATCGCTTGTATGTATTAGACTATAAAATCTTTGATAATATACTCAATCCTCAACTAGAAGACCAATTAGGAAGATATGCATTTGCTCCACTTTGTCTGCTGTATGTAAATGATGAAAAACAGCTTGTACCTATAGCAATACAATTGCAGCAAAAAACTGTCGATGATAATGCTTTTAACCGCATCTTCACCCCTGGGGATGACTCTGAAGTCTGGTTAACAGCAAAGACGGTTATAGGATCTGCTGATATTTCTTACCAAGGGATTGTATCACACTTACTCCACACTCACCTAATCGCAGAAACTTTTGCGATCGCTACTTTCAGAAAACTATCACCTGAGCATATTATTTATCAAATTTTAAAACCTCACTTTTTTAATACTCTTGCTATCAATAATATGGCTCGTGGTGTATTTCTTCCCAGAAAAGGTCTTTTTGATATTATCGGAGCCTTGGGTTACACAGGCTCTCATGAACTCTTAATCAGAGGATACAGTGGTAAGGGAAGTGAATATCAAGGTGAACCGTGGCTATTTTACAAGCAATCTTTGCCATATGACTTGACAGAACGCAATGTCTACGATTTACCCGGCTACTATTATCGGGAAGATGCATTATTAATTTGGGATGCTATCAAAGATTACGTCAGCGATGTTTTGAAATTGCAATATAAAGTTGTTGACGATCTTATTAACGACAAAGAACTCCAAGCATGGAAAAACGAACTGATTGACCCAAATTATGGCAACATCCAAGGACTTCTTTCACCTGATAAATTTGACCAATTGACTGAAAGTTTTAATAGCTTAGACGATTTGATTGAGATTGTCACAAACATTATTTTTACAGTTACTGTTCGGCATTCGGCTGTTAACTTTGGTCAATATGAACATGCTGCATGGATTCCCAATCTGCCGTTCGCTATCTATCAATCTTTCTCTGATTTCCTTGAAAATGACAACAAAGAAAAAATAGATTTAGTTAAAAAGCTCCCAAGTCGTTGGCAATCTATATTACAAATCGTCTTGATGAGTACTTTAAGTTTAGCACCGCCATACACTAGTGAGTCACTTTTAACTTTGAAAAATCCCTTTTCTCATACTCCTGCAAAACTGGCTTTTGAAACATTCCAGAAGCATCTGCAAGAAATCGAAGAAAAGATATCTGTCCGCAATTTATCTCGTTCTCAACCATACATTTACCTTCTTCCCTCGAAAATTGCCCAAAGTATTGCTATCTAGGAAGTTATTCAGTGTAATTTTCTAGCCTTATCCTAGTGGTGCTTACATCTCAACCCCTCAGGTAGTACAGCGCTTTATGTAGTCTGCGTTTCAGCGCTGAAGCGCAGACGACTAGAAAGTTATCTTAGTCGGATTGCGTTAAGAATCTTTTCAAGTTAATTAAATTTTCTAATGTAAACGCTCAATTATGGGAAGATAAATATTAGGTTAAAGAAAAAATTTTCTTTTTATCAGTTTTTGCTTTGGGAAGGCGACGCGTTAGCCCCTACTACTTTCATACCTGTATTTAAATTGCAGTTAATTAATCTTTGGAAGTGAGCATTTTAAAGCCTCGTACTTTCAAGGATGAAGTTAACTTGAGTTGAGTACAGATTTAGCAAAATATGGAGGGGATAAAATGGCTGTTCGTAATAACTTAGTTAGCAATTTGTGGCAGAGAGTACAAAAAGATTCTGTCAGTTGGGGATCGTTGCTGCTTTGGGTCTGTGGATTAGTTGTATTGTTAACGACGTTGGTGATGTTTGCCAACGCTTAAAAGCAGGAAAGTTAAAAGTAACGGGAATGTACCTGACGATTAAAATCGCGGCGTTGCGCGTACAAAACCCCCATAGCAAGGGTAAGGAACCTTTCATTTTCGCGAAGTCCGCAGAACTGAAGCAGACTTGGTTCGTTTAGCCGCGACTTCTAGTCGCCAAGGCTTAATTTTTACCTATTAGACATCGTTATGCGTTGCCCGAAACCTTTGATGAGACGTAGCAGTGCTACGTCTCTACGTTCATTCTCACCACGTTTGTCTATCCTACTTATGCTGAGAACCTCCGGCTTCCAGCCGGGGGATGAAAGCTAATTGTCTAATTTATTAGACATTTTTGATAAAATCAAAGTGCGTACATATAGGATGAAAAACTCCATAACAAAAAACATATTTACGCACTTAAACTTTTAAGTAGCCAT
>NZ_JAOWRF010000148.1 GCF_025753815.1 Plectonema radiosum NIES-515
AGGATGGACATAACAGGTGCAAGGTGGAGTTTGCAAGGTGCTGAAGCCGTTTTGCGTCTTCGTTCCCTTCATATTAGTGGAGATTGGAATGAGTATTGGCGCTTTCATTTACGCCAAGAATACAAGCTTCAGAAGGCAGCTATGCTGGAGGCACTTATGCAGAAGGGAACCCACGTTTAAAAACGTGGGATTGAAATAATGACGCCTTGTATAAGAGTGCTACGCATCTCGACACAAATCTTTTTATACTAGTGGGCTTTAGACCCACAACGCGCATTTTTTATTAATACTTCTTTCATAAGTGCCTTCTGCCCTCTGCGCTCTGCCTTTCTTTGTAATTACCTACCATTGTACAGAAATATTCCTTTCATGAAACGGGTTGTTCTTGCTCGTTGTTCAACGACTCCACCATCACTTCCAATGGTTGTCTAAAATCATTCTTTGTCTTTCTAAAAGAGCCGCACCCATTTAATTTTCAGATCCGTTTAAATACGTTCGCATGAATCGGTTATGGGCAAGGCAGGGCAAAAGGCATTCAATTGTCGGTATAATCCATAACTTTACCTTCTGCCCTCTGCCTCCAGCATAGCTGCCTTGCAAGGGAGGTCAGGTCACAATTAATACGTCACACCAGTAGTTTGCTCGTCCAATGTTTTGATAACCTTATTGTAAATTTCCTCTGCTTCTTGGGGAGAATTCCCAACACATGTAAATCCCAACCTACCTACTTCTGATAAACAACTCATTAAATGGAAAATGCAGCCAGTCTCAGTGCTATTATTGAAGTGAAGTTTATGTTCAGCGATAATATCTATCAGTTTACTGGGGAGAAAGCCTCGATATTGATCTTTTTGTAATTTGTCAAATGCGACATAGTATTTTGGAGTCCCCTTCTGACTATAAAATAATCCGCTAGAAAAATCATATTGGCCATTAGTTAAGCTTTGGAGAAGCCTAAACGGATGCGTAGTACCTCCTTTACGCAAGTTAATTTCAACAGCTTGAAGTTCCCAGTAAAACTCACCTTCATCAGATGATTGACGGACTGCTACAAAATCTACGCAAAAGTCTTCTAGAGCTCCTTTTTTAGCTAGATTTTTACCAATCTGTAATCCAAACTCCTTCAAACGTATACTGAAAACTGGATCGGCAGGAAAACTGCAGCCTACATATACTTGATTGTCAAGACCACCCATAATTTGCTCATGGGTCGAGAAGATTTCTACCTTTCCATTGGGTTTTATACTACCTTGAACACTGGGTGAGAGTTTGGTCTCACCTTCTATAAAAATCTCTACAATAGCCCCCAAGTCTGGAATCCTACTGCTGAAGTTTTCCCACGTTTCATTTTTGGCTTGAAAACGCATATTGGTAAAGTTTCTGTAAATGGTGTTGGCTCTTTCGGCACGGGAAGCAGAGCCAGGCGCTACACTTGAGACAGGCTGTAAATCAAGCAAGGCATTCCCTTGCCCAGAAAATCCCTCGTTGAGCTTGATTACCATCCTTCGAGCCGTTGGTTGACGTTCCCATAAAGCGGCAGCAGCCAGTGCTAAGTCTTCTACATTCCAAACTAATTCGCTACCTTCAGGGTGAGGAATACCGCACTCGGCAAAGATATGATGGCTGCCACTTTTTGTTCCCCAGCATTCTAGCTCTGGATTTAAAGCAAATAGAGGTATACTCAGTAGTATAGAGAGATCTTGCTCAAGAGGGGTTGAATTGTAACAAATCATGTAAGACTGTTCTGGTTGTAATGCTTGATGAATCTGCTGGATTAGATGGGGGCGCTCCAGAATCTTCTGTGTTAAGGGTTTATGAGAAGGATCGTCAGTTGAGAGTAGTAATAGTCGATCACAGTCGCTAGGTGACGAAAATCCTAATATTAAGCGCATGTAATAGTTAATAATACTAGGAGGCAATGATTGAGAAGTAAGATAGATGAGTTTGGAGCTAGGATTTCGCAGATGAGTCAAATAGAACAGAAGCCTTTCCTCAAAATAGTGAACTCCCTCAATTTTCTGAGCTTCTCGTTGATCGAGACTGAGAGAGGGTATTACTAGAAGATCTTGCTTTATATTACCCAGTTGCTCTGGTTCTAACCAGTGCTTACACAATTGACTTTGTAATTCTCTAAAGCGAGACTTCTTTTCATTTTCCGATAAGGGTGGATAGAGAAACGTCATTGTTTTCTGATAGAAGTTACGATTGAACTTTTTAATTTTACTATAAAAAGATTATGATTGATATTATTGACTATAAAGCAGGGAATGCTCCAAGTGTTTCCTACGCATTAGAGAAGCTAGGTATTTCTTGTCGTTTAATTACTACGGCGGAAGAAATTGAGAGTTCAACGAAAATCATTTTTCCTGGTGTTGGTTCTGCAAAAGCAACTTTAGATTCGCTTAGACAGATGGGTTGTTTGGAAAACTTACATAAAAAAGTCATTGAAGAACGAGTTCCATTTTTAGGAATATGTATTGGATTTCAAATTCTGTTTGAGTACAGTGAGGAGGATGATACTGAATGTTTTGGCTGGATTAAAGGTAAAGTAAAACAATTCTCTAAGCAATTAAATCCGGTTCCTCAAATAGGCTGGAATGAAGTGAAGTTTACTCGTGAGCATCCTTTGCTAGAAGGTGTTGGTCAATCTAATTATTTCTACTTTGTTAATTCGTACTATGCAGTTCCAAAAGAAAATAGTGTTATCTTTGGACTCACCGACTATGGAGTAAATTTCTGCTCTGTTTTGTTAAAAGATAATATTTTCGCTACTCAATTCCACGTGGAAAAAAGTGGGCCAATTGGGTTACGTATTTTAGAAAATTTTGCCCATGAAAAAAGTAATTTATGTTAACTAAAAGGCTGATAGCTTGTTTTGATGTTATTAAAGGAAATGTTACTAAAGCGCAAAAATTTGAGGATAATATATTTATAGATTCAGCAGAAGTATTAGCAAAAAGAATGTACTCTGAACAAATAGATGAAATTATATTCTATGATATAACTGCAAGTTCAGAGAAAAGGAAGATAGATATAGAGACAGTTCGCAAAGTAGCAAAAAATGTCTTTGTACCTTTTACAGTTGGAGGAGGAATAAAGGCGATAGATGATATGTATCAAGTGCTGAAAGCCGGTGCTGAGAAAGTTAGTATTGATTCTATGGCAGTTCGTAATCCAAATATAATACAGATGGGAGCATTGGCGTTTGGTAGTCAATGCATTGTATTAAGCATGCAAGTCAAAAGAGTAAGAAAAACTGAAATCATTCCAAGTGGTTACGAGATTGCAATTGATGGTGCGAAAATTTTTACAGGACTAGATGCAGTAGAATGGGCTAGAAGAGGTGAAGCTTTGGGCGCAGGGGAAATAGTTGTTAATAGTATTGATAAGGATGGAACGCACAGTGGCTACGATGTCGAAATTACTTCTCTAATCAGAAAGGCTGTTAATATTCCAGTAGTTGCATCAGGGGGTGCTGGAAATCTAAGGGACATTATAAATGTATTTGAACAAGCAAATGCATCTGCTGCAATCATTAGTTCTATATTATATTCTCCGAGAATAACTAAAAATCTTACTGTACGAGAAATTAAACAGCAATTAAGAGTACAGGGAATACCAATCAGACCTTGGATTCCATCTGAGAATTGATAGGGAGCATCCCAGATTTGGCAAAAATCAGCAATTCCAAATTCAAATTTTGACAACGGGTACAGTTTAGCTTGAGGATAAAGGAGTATTTCTTCAGGGGCATCAACATGGAGCCGATGGCACTGAGTTTTGTGGTAATGCTGGGATTTCTCCAACAAGCGATCGCTAAAATCAATGACCCAAGGCTAGCCAGTAATGCAACACGCTACAGCATCTTTGATACTGTACTGGCGGCTTTTTCAGTATTTTTCATGCAGTGCGAATCGTTTTTGGAACACCAGCGTCAAATACATAGTCGTTGTGGGCTGTGATAATGCCCAAAGCTTGTTTGGTTTGACCCAAATTCCGACAAGACCGCAAAGAAAGCAACATTCTGGACGAGATTACAGCAAGGGAATTATTTCGTGTGTTCACCTGGATTTACCGTAGATTGGAGAGGGATGGGTATTTAAAACCCTATCATCTAAAACCTCCAGGAGACCCCCACTATATCGGTACTCCGAGAGCGTGGCGGGAGGAATGGAGGGGGAATTACGAAACGTTCCTTGAATGCTTTTGAGCGAATGCGAAAATAATGAGAGGAACAGTTGAGTAATTCCCAATTTCTTGGGTTTAATGTGCATACGAGTAACCATCCTTTGCATGAATGCGTTTACAAAACTTGTACGATATTCCTTGAACTAATCCGTTTTTAGCATAAATATTGAAACTACCTGATGAACGAATAGCCGTTTTTCCGACATAATTGCCAATCTTTTTACCAGTGGTAACTATTGCTCTAACAATGTCTCCAGTTTGAAAGCCAAAATGTATTTTCTCTCTAGGTACGTATCGAGTTGGGTTAAACTCAACGGGTTTGTTGCCTCCCCCGTTGGTCTTCAAAACCGTGCGTGAAAGTTGTCCCTTCACACGGCTCCTCAACTGTAGTTGTTTTGTCATAACAAGCTTCTCACCATTATTAAGGTT
>NZ_JAOWRF010000023.1 GCF_025753815.1 Plectonema radiosum NIES-515
GACAAGGGGGACAAGGGAGACAAGGGGGACAAGGGGGACAAGGGGGACAAGGGAGACAAGGGGGACAAGGGGGACAAGGGGGACAAGGGGACAATTCTTTCCCCCTCTCCCCATCCCCCACTCTCCCCCTCTCCCCATCCCCCCAAATTTGGCTTGCGCTACCTCGAATTACCAAACCTGGAGAAAACTGGATTTTGGAGCAGGTGCGTGCTTGTAAAGCTGATGGTTATCTGGTGCGGAATTATGACCATTTACAATTCTTCGCACAAGAACGCTGTATCGGAGATTTCTCTTTTAATGTTGCGAATGCTTTAACCGCAGATTACTTTAAACATCGCTTTAATTTGGAACGGGTGACGGCATCCTATGATTTAAACATTACCCAACTACAAGACTTGCTTAATAGTTGTCCTCCGCAATGGTTTGAGGTAACGATTCATCAGCATATGCCGATGTTTCATATGGAACATTGTGTTTTTTGTGCGTTTCTTTCTCAAGGGACAGACTATACCAATTGCGGCAGACCATGTGAAAAGCATGAGGTGAAAATTAAAGATCGGGTAGGATGTGAACACATTCTGCAAGCGGATGTCGGTTGTCGCAATACAGTATTTAATGGCACGGCTCAAACTGGAGCCGAATATGTACACCGTCTGATAGAGCTTGGTTTACAGCACTTACGGATTGAATTTGTGAATGAGACACCTTTATATGTGACGCAAACGATACATTGCTATCAACAACTGTTGCAAGGGGAGATTACAGGTTATCAACTTTGGCGAGAATTAAAGCTGCAACTTCGGCAACTTGGTGTCACTCGTGGTCCTTTAGGATCGTCTAAATCTTTCTCACCCAAAGAATGACCTGTTTTAGTTGTTAGTGGTTAGTGGTGTCAGGTAGTAAGGGCTTCAGCCCTTAAAAACGAAGATTTGAGCGGTAAACCGCTCACTACGAACACGCGAGAGTATTTTAGGTTTAAAACTAACAACTAACAATTATTTTCCCAATTTATTAGGAATGCCTTCACAACCACCGGGAATTGTACCTCTGCTTTTTTCACCGCACCAAGCACAGCAGTAGTAGCGATTAGCCTCTGACATGCGCTGGACATTGGTAAAATCGGCATTTTCTATCACAGCACCAGTGCATTCACCAGTTTCGTATTTTGGGGCTTCGCTGCGACTGCGTGGGGATGCGGTTTCTGCTGAACCATAAAACAGCCGAGTGCTGTTTAGGTCGGCTTGATTGAGATTGGCATCATATAAAATAGTGCGGCTCATATTTGCTTTTACTAAGTCACATTCGCTGAGATTAGCGCGGACAAGATTCGCTTCGCTTAAGTCTGTCCAACGTAAATCTGTACCGGAAAGGTCTGCACCTGCAAGCATCACACCTAAATCGATGACACGCAAACCGGAAAGGCGATCTTCAGCGTAACCACCGCTACCATCAAGAATTGCTCTACCGAGGTGGCGATCGCGTTTTAAAGGTGTGAGCAATTTCGACCGCGAGAGAAAGCGGAGAATTTTCGCTTTGCCACTACCATCTACACTACTAAATATTGCCGCAGTTCGTCCTTCTGCGATCGCTCTTTCTTGAGGCCAATCTTCTAATAATCCTTGTTCATCTAATACTAAATCGGAGATGCCTTGAAAATACGAATCTATTGTCTGCTGCTGGGTGATGACGTTTTGCTGTACCGTCAGCAGATTTTGCTGAATTGTCAAGTCTTTGGATATAACGTATTGTCGCCAAGCAACATAAACGGCGATAATGGCGATGAGAATTTGCCCCAATGCACCAAACCATTCTGCGAGTGTTCCGGAAGCTTCCCAGTTAATTTTACGTCCCCAAGCCAGCAAGCGCGAACCGATACCACCGAACTTGATTAAGCCACCTACGGATACTAAAAGTCCTAAAAAGGCAACAAACAGCGTTCGTTCTTGAAATGAAAACCATTCGTCTACGACAACTTGCAACCAAGGTATCAGTATCGCCAGGGATAACACTAAAGTTAATAGTGTACCGCAGATGCCAATTATCCAGTTATTTATGGCTACTCCGATGAAAGTGATGGCGATCGCTACCAAAATAATCAGTAATACCCTTGGCTTAACTGGTACGCTTTTCGTAATGCGTTGCTTGAGGAAAGACTGCGCTTGTTTTAGAGCAACTTGATTTTGTTGAGATTGCAATGAAGCACCCATTGCGATCGCTTGTTGAGTTGCCAGCTTTTCTGGGGTCAGGCAATTCTCACTCTTGGCACCGTCAAAGTCATCTGGTTGCAAGTCGTGTTCCAAAATCGGCTCTGGGGTTGGTAGATGGGATGAGTTGGAGTTGGATTCAATCGTCATGTTTTCTATTTTGCCCCAGCAGACTTATTTCTACAGCTGTTTTATCGTAGCTGCGATTAGGTGGAGTTAGGCAATAGCCATAGTTTATAACAAGCGAGCGGATCGCTCTGAAACCTGATTTCTCACAAAGCTTGGTATAACCGAGGTAATGCCTTAACAGCACTGCACCTAAAGGTTGATGCTGTAGTAGCATATGAAAAGGCGATCGCTGAAATTTATGAAGATATAGAATTTTAATATTTATTGTTAACTAAAAGCGACTTGACTTTTCTACGCCTGTGTCATTTTAAATTCAAACATGTATGAAAAAACTGTTAATTACTGGAGCTAGCGGCTTTTTGGGATGGAATATTTGCCATTTAGCACGAGAATGGCAAGTTTATGGAACCTATTTATCTCATTCTCTCAACATTCCCGGCATAAACACGCTAAAAGTTAACTTCACAAATTTTCCAGAAATTAAACAAATATTTCATGAAATTCAGCCAGCAGCAGTTATTCATACTGCTGCACAATCTCAACCAAACTTTTGTCAAACCCACCCCGAAGAATCACACGCAATTAATGTAGAAGCATCCAGTAATATAGCTGGACTTTGTGCGGATTATAATATCCCTTGTGTTTTTACATCAACTGACTTAGTTTTTGATGGCAGATGTGCACCTTATAGTGAAACAGACGCGGTATGTCCGGTGAATCTTTACGGTGAGCAAAAAGTTATGGCAGAAGCTGCTATGCTGAAACGATATCCGATGACAGCAGTATGTAGAATGCCGTTAATCTTTGGGATGGCTACACCCACCGCTACAAGCTTTATGCAGCCATTTATACAAACTTTAAAAGAAGGAAAAGAACTAAAGTTATTCATCGATGAATTTCGCACCCCAGTCAGTGCAAAAACTGCGGCAAAAGGACTTTTATTAGCGTTAGAAAAAGTCACCGGCATAATTCATTTGGGTGGTAAAGAGCGGATTTCGCGTTTCGATTTTGGTAAACTATTAGTAGAAGTATTTCAACTGCCTTCTCCAAAATTGAAAGCTTGCCGACAACAAGATGTAAAAATGGCAGCACCAAGACCTAGTGATGTTTCTTTGGATAGTTCTAAAGCCTTTGCTTTGGGGTATAAACCTTTATCTTTGAAAGCAGAATTAGAACAATTGGTTAATAATTAGTTAAGGAAAATATGGGATACTCAGATAAGTTTTATAATTTGAGAGAATAAAATTTATGAAAGGATGCAATCAAACCAAGAAAATTGCTCAGGTGTTCTGGGGTAATCAATTCGCCTATAAGACATCTCCAGAAAAGATGTAGAGACGTTCCACTCTTTACGTCTTTACAAGGGTTTCGGGCAACGCATAATTAAATTATGGAGATGTCTATAGTATAATATAAAGAAATTATATGGAGATGATGATGACCGATACCTTATCCTCCTCCACCCAGCGCACATTTGATGTTGAAAAATTGGTTCGCTTTTCAAATGAGAAAGCGATCGTTACAGAAATAGCGATCACAAAACATTCAGGCATTGCTGTCTGGGGTGTACATCCCGGTCAAGAAGTACATGCACACACTCACCCCGACGGACAAGATACCTGGATCGTGATCAGGGGAGAATTAACCTACTATCTTGGCAACGGACAGAAGAAAATTATTTCCAGTGGACAGATTGATATAGCAGAACCGTCCCAAGTTCACGGAGCAATCAATGAAGGATCGGAAGATGTCGTGTTTCTCTCCATCTATTCTGCCCCTAGTCTCAAAGTCATCCCTGCATCCCCATAATTTGACTAATGCATAGCTTTTTTAGACGGGGGGATCTTATCCGAACCGTATTGTCCCCACTTTGCACTTGCAATCATCTGCAAGTCAGTTTAAATTGTTTGACTTCAAGCCAAATTAAGAATCACACAATTGCGTCCTTTTTTTTGAGCTTGAGAGAGTGCTTGTTCTGCTGCTGCAATCAACATTGTGCTTGTGTTTTGATGCGTGGGTGTTGCAGATAGTCTTTAACCCGGTAATTTCCGGCATAAACCCGAAAAACTGTGTATTAGGCGCTATCTAGCCTTATCTCCGGTTAATTCCCGGAGATTGTTTTTAGAAAAATATTTATACTACCGTTAGCA
>NZ_JAOWRF010000246.1 GCF_025753815.1 Plectonema radiosum NIES-515
GGGGGAGAAAGAATTGTCCCCAATAAGTCCCCTTGTCTGTTTGTCTTCCTTGTCCTCAAGGATTCCCCCCACTTCCAGTCTCAGAGAATGCTTGGTGTAAGGAAGTTTCTCACCGGCAATTCTGATAAAAATTTCTACTTGTTGTTTTTTGCAACCTGGAAGCGATTCAAGTGCTTCTTCTAATATTGCGAAAACTTGCTGGGTATGAGTTGTGACACTTAGAGGATGTTCAGTGAGAATCATTAGCTGGTCATTTTTGACAGCACACTTCACCCGGAAAAGTTCACCAGATAAGACTTCTGCACGTAAGTGTTCCTGCAAAATAGTTGCTAAAAGCTGCAAATCTTCTTGCTGGACTTCTACTTTCATAGATCGATCCGTCTGGTCTTCTGTATTGTTTTTACTATCTTCGAGTGTGTACAGTGAATAACTTCCGTTTTTTGATTGCAAATGCACAGTTTGATCAACCACAGCCTTAAAGTCCGAACGAACAACTTTGTAACACAAATTACGATTCTTTAGTAAAAATTCAACTCTCATAAAAGTCAATAATTCGTAAAGCTCGCTTTTGACGCTTGGCTCTAGACTGTTGACATCAACTATTAAGAGTCAGATCCTGGTTGCGTCTTCTTTTTTCCATCTCTCATTTTATAAATAGAAATTTCAAACACTTTTCATAATATAAGCAAATATAAGTATGGTTTATTTTTTGCTAAAGATGCGCTATTCTTACACCTCTAGGTTTTTTTACAACTAGATGGCAGTTAAAAATTAAAAAAATGGTACTAATACAATCTATGAGCATTTTTACTGCATTCAATTTGGCAAGAAAACGTACAGTAGCTACCGTACTTAATTTTATCGTGAGAATGCGGTAGTAACAAAATTATCCGAATATAAGGCAAAAACTGCTTGAACAGTTCTGTTGACGGAAAATACTGGTTAATTTAGGGGCTGTTGATTTTACTGATAAAAGCAATGATGTATTCTTGACATGACAAGAATAGGTTTGCGACGATCGGCAATTTGCTTCATATAGCGAATTGGATAAAATTAATGAGAGAAAAAATGCTTATAGCCAATTAAGGCTTGATGGTAGCAATTCATTTGCAGCGAAGACACTTTTGGGAAGTAGCTATACAAGGTGCTTACTTTATGGATTTATTAGAATATCAAGTAAAAGAATGGTTTGGAAATATAGGCATTCCCGTATTGCCATCGCAACGAATTGACCATCCCACAGATTTAAAACGCTTAAAAATCCGTTATCCGATTGTACTAAAATCTCAAGTACATGCCGGAGAACGGGCAAAAGCTGGTGGAGTCAGATTTGTAGAGACTACCATTGATGCGATCGCCGCCGCACAGAATATCTTCAACTTGCCGATTTTAGGTGAGTTACCTGAAGTTTTGCTGGCAGAATCTAAATACGATGCTGACCAAGAATATTATTTAGCAGTAGTTTTAGATACTGCTCTTTGCCGACCGGTTCTTTTAGGTGGTAAAGATGCGAACATCGATTGGGAATTAGCCGCAGAGAAAATACAACATGTCGTTGTTGAACAAGAATTCTCCCCATATTATGCACGTTCCTTAGCTTTAAAAATGGGTTTGCAGGGTGCAATGATGCAATCGATCAGCACCGTGATGGAAAAAATGTATCAGTTATTTGTGGAAAAAGACCTGGACTTAGTAGAAATTAATCCTCTAGGGGTGAGTCCCTCTGGAAGCTTGATGGCGCTGAATGGTAATATCAGAGTCAACGAACGAGCGATCGCTCGTCATCCCGACATGGCAGCGATCGCGGAAAAAATAGTTACCCGTCATCCCCGTAATCAGACAAATGGGCATTTGCGTGATTGGGATGGAATAGAAATGTATGGTAAAATAGGCATCTTGGGTAATGGTACTGGTTCAGTAATGGCAACTTTAGATTTAGTCGCTAATGCTGGCGGTAAGCCTGGTGTTTGTTTGAATCTGCGCCATGCTTTTTCCACGGATACTCCCGCAACTACTTTTGGCGATCGCCTAGCAAAAAGTTTGAAAATCTTGGCAGCTGATAAAAGCATTCAAGTCATCCTCATTAACCTTTTGGGTAGCATTCCTCAGCCTATAGAACTAGCAGAAATTATTGCCATGTCTTGCCAATACGACTCTAGTGAACTCAAACCACAACTATTACATTCTAATGGTAGTAAAATCCGCCGAGAAAATAACTTTCCGCGTTTGGTTGTCCGTCTTGGTGGTTCTGATTTAAATACAGCCAGAAAATATTTAGCAACCCTAAAAACTCTGAGCAATGCGCCGATAGTAGTAGAAAATCTAGATGAGGCAGTAGCAGAAGCGGTTAATCTTGCCAAGTCAGCTTATCGGAAGTAGTGAAAATCTTAATTAATGCAAAAGACATGTAAACTTGTGATTACCTAATAAACGCGATTAATCAGGTCTATATCGGTAGTTCAAACCTGACTTTTTTATGAATTTAATGCCAGACAGCAAAGTGTTAATTCAAGGCTTCAGTGAATTCATTTCCGCAACTCATGTAGCTCAAATGAAAGCTTATGGCACGAATTTGGTAGGTGGTGTCAATCCTGGATATGGAGGACAGCAACTGCACGATTTGCTGGTATTTGACTTAGTAGAGGAAGTAGTAGCAAAATTTGGGCAAATTGATACCACAATTATTTGCGTACACCCTTACCAAGTGCTGGATGCAGCATTGGAAGCGATCGCATCTGATATCCGTCAAATAATCATTATCTCCGCAGGGGTGCCACCTTTGGATATGGTGGAATTACTTCGCAAAGCCGAAGCAAAAGAAATTGTGGTCGTCGGACCAAATAGTCCAGGAATCATCGTCCCCGGCAAAATTCTCTTAGGTACTCAACCTAGTGAATTCTATACTCCAGGATCAGTGGGAATCGTCAGTCGTAGCAGCACTCTCACTTATGAAATTGCCTGGGAATTAACAAAAGCTGATTTTGGGCAATCGATAAGTGTGAGTATTGGTAGTGATGCGATCGTCGGTTCATCTTTTTTGCAATGGCTGCAAATTCTTGATGAAGATGAGAATACAGAAGCGATCGTTGTAGTTGGTCAACCTGGTGGAGGTAGCGAAGAAGCAGCTGCACGGTACATTGCTGAGGCTATTGATAAACCAGTCATTGCCTATATCGCAGGCACACAAGCACCACCAGGAAAACATTGGCGTCAAACTGGCACTTTAGCAGCTGTTATCGGACGCGATCCTGATTTTGGCACTGCAAAAAGTAAATTAGCCGCTTTCAAAAAAGCAAATGTACCAGTAGCCGAACGTCCTTCTCAAATTCCCGAATTAGTCAAAAAGGCATTGAAATAAAACTGGGCATCGCTAAATATAAAGGCTGAAATTTATAATCCTTGGTAGAGACGTAGCACAGAATAGTCTCTACCAAATCAGAAAAAAACTAAAATCTTACTCCCAATTGCCCGTTAAATCCGCGAATAGAATTGTAACCCGCACCGACAAAAACATTGTCGGTGGCGCCTACCTGAACACCTCCAGAAACGGCAACACCTTTATCTTCTGAATATAACCCAACTCCTACATACGGTGAAATTACTGGCAAAGAAATGAATTTTAGTACATCTACACCAGTGGAGCCGTCGGGACCAAATCCCAATTCAGCCCCGAAATTTAAAGCTCTCGCTCCTACAGAATAAGTTATATCACCATCTTTACTACCGACAGAAACCCAAGGTTGAGGAATGATTTGAGCGGATGCTCGACCTGGAGCAACTAAAGCTAATAAACTAAACGATGTAATTAATGTTTTAACAATAAACGCTGTTTTCACGTTCTTCTCCTCCAATTACCTGCATTTCGCTCAACTTTTTGTCAAAATTATCACTAAATGCACGTTGGTCAATCAACCTGTACTGGGACGAATTTCACATCACTTGAGTGCCCAAAAAATTAATCTCTGTCGCTAGGCTCAGAAGGCTCAGAGGCTGGGGTTTTAACTTGCAAGCTGTCCCCCTCCTGCTTCACTGAAAAGTCCGGCTCATTTTTGCTACTTTGAGCAAGTCCAGCCGCACCAGCGATCGCTGTTCCCGCAAGACTAAGACCAGCAGAGACTTTATGCTCATTGATGCCTGGTGAGAATAAAGCAGCAATACCAATGATCGCTCCCAAAGTTGCAATAAATATGGGAGTCATAGCTCGAATTGTTTCTGGGGTAAGAGATTTCATGGAAATAAGTTATATGGTTTGTTTTATTCTTAAGGTAAATACCCACGAGAAAATTCCAATTCCAGAATCCGTAACCAATTTTTTTACCAACTGATATCATTACGTATTTATACTGATACATATAAATTTTGTAGAGACGCGAAATTTCGCGTCTCTACAGGATGTGTGATTCGCGTCTCTACAGGATGTGTGATTCGCGTCTCTACAGGATGTGTGATTCGCGTCTCT
>NZ_JAOWRF010000417.1 GCF_025753815.1 Plectonema radiosum NIES-515
ACAACAGCCGTTCACTGCACTTCTTCTTGGCAGCATGGCCAGTGGTTGGTATCTGGTTCACCAGCTTGGGTGTAAGCACAATGGCTTTCAACCTGAACGGTTTCAACTTCAACCAATCAGTAATTGATTCAAGTGGTCGCGTCATCAACACATGGGCTGACGTAATCAACCGCGCTAACTTGGGTATGGAAGTAATGCACGAGCGCAACGCTCACAACTTCCCTCTAGATTTGGCTGCTGCTGACTTCGCTCCTGTAGCAATGAGCGCACCTGCTATCAACGGTTAATACTGGTTTGACAAGCTTAACTTAAATAAATAACACTCATGCGCTCCTGATGTATCGGGGGCGCATGAGTGCTTTGAATTATAGGCATTAAAAGCCGTAACTATACCTCTGCAACAACCCACGACAAATGTGGCACAAGCGTTCGTTTTGTAGTGAATCGATCCCCCAGGACTATCTTTGATGAACGCGCAAGGCGTCTCCCCGAATCGAACGCTTGTGCCACATAAGTTTTGGTCGTGTCGCCCAGTTCGGTATCTTGGTTAAGGGAGATTGCCTGGTCGTAAATAATCTTGCAACTTTTGGTAAATTGTAAGGGCGATCGCTTCTGGGTTGGAGCCAGGTAGCAGTGAAGCGATCGCATTGTTTCCTCGCTTGTATGCTAACCCTTACTCTTTGACCGCCTAATAAACCCAATTATTTCCTCCAATTTCACCCCTTCTTTCTGCATAGACTGAATAAGCGGAATCGCACCCAACTTGACTGACAAGCTGCGATTCTTCCATTCACCGCCTACCTTTTCTTCCCAGTTAAAACCCCATCGCCAATGCTTCGGATTACTGGGGTCGCGATGCCCAATTACACGGGGATAAGAAGCAACGCTTCCATCTTTTAACTTCTTATTTTCAATGTACCTGTAGAGACAACCCTTGCGCTGTCTAGGCTTGAACTTCCGCACAGCTTCGCGCTGCGGCTTAGTTTCCTCTAAGAAATTCTCTAGTGTCGGATTATCCGGCGATTGAGTTGAGATAGAGGATTCTTCGGAGTGCGATCACTGCAACTCTAGGATCGAGTAAATTTCCTGCTGCCGCTCGTTGTTTTCTAATAATTCCGTTGCGGCTCTTGACTCCAAGGGATCGAGCCAAGTTTCTGGGATTTCGTACCACTGACACAGGATAGCCGGGTTCAATACCTCGTTTTTTTGCAGCAAGCCTAATTTCTTCAGTTCCCCCTCTTGCTTGGTCTGCCCAGGCGGTCGTCCCTTCCCAGTCGATGACAAGGCGCCGGGAGACGGCAACCAGCAAGACTCTTTCCCTAATAAAGGGAGCGGCACAATGCCCACTTCCGACAGTAAGCCATTCCGCATCGTACCCACAGGCGTGAAGCTCTTCCAAAATATACCGGAAGTAACCTCGCTCATCACCTGGGGAGTAGGGGCAGTAACGTTTTCAATTGCGGCGAATCTTGGCTGGTAGTTGTTAATAATTCGGAGGACTGAGGGGAAACAGTAACCCTGATTTGTAAGTCGTAATTGTCGAGCTTTACCCAAAATTCCGAGATGTCATCTGCGTGAAAACCGCAGACATGCCCTTTTTCGCCAGAATATTTTTTAGGACTGATGACTTCACAGCGATCGCCTATCTTCCAAATCTTCTTAGAGGAAACTTTAGTAGGCTCGTCCCACGCCAGATCTGTGCCTTTTCCCAATATTTTCTTAGAGGAAAGATTCTCAAGTTGAAAGTCTCGCGTGGCATCGTTCTTAGAGGAAAAGTCTGAGGTCTTAAATAATTCGTTCACAGTTGCCACTCCCCAATCTCTCCATTGGTTGCCTTACCTAAAGCCAGAAACATTTCCGATACCCAAGCGCTCTGCATTCTTCCGTCAATCCATAGAGCGTCAAATGGATCGTCAAAATCTAGCGTCACCTGTGGACGAAGCCCATTTTTTTGTTCAAAGCCTTGCCTGTCTTGCCCATCGACAACAGTCTTCTTCCTAGATTTCAGTATTTCCGAATATTCCCATTCCATTAGCCCCTCCACCCTTTCAATATTGCGGCTCTCAGCGCCGCGTAAATGTCCCTTACGCCTGTCGTTCTATTTGCCCACTCTATAAATAAATGCTTTGATATTGTGCTCTGCGGTTTCTTTGCTGATTAGGGCGATCGCATCCAATATCGATTTCATTTTGGGATTAGGTGCGATCGCGCCATCCTTCCAAATGTTTTTGTTAATTCCATAGAGCTTCAATTTCTCTTCGTATCTTTCAAAAATTTTTAAAGCACTACCCTCTGTTTCTGTAGTGTCTTTAATTTCTTCTTGAATATTAAGAGGATAATAACTTTTACAATACCTACACAGTAAGGATTCCAGCGCTTCATTTGGACAACTTTGTCTCTGGCTAGACAACTTTGTCCGTTTTTGGACAACTCTGTCCGTTTTTTTATTAGCCCTAAGCGCATTACCTGCAAGATTCTTACCCTTCATGGCTAAAACCTCAGTATCATAAAATCCAAGCTCCTCAAGCTTGTAAACTGAACGTTTTACGGACTTTTCACTAAGTCCAACAATTTCGGCGATTTTTTTGTGGTTAGGAATATCTACAAAGCGATCGCCGTAAGGATCGATCATCTGCAAGTAGCTCCACACGCACCAATCAGCACTTGTTAACTTAGCTCTAATGGCTTTCATTGCCATGTGGTTAGGAGTCTGGTAGAAGCCCGAAAGCTCCACACCAGACATAGAAGCATCAGGTACTAATGACAACTTTGTCTAACGTGGCATATTTAGACTTCCACCTCTTCAAAAGTTGCAACAACGTCAAAACTCAGAAGAGTTGAGCAAATAACCTGTTTTTTCTCAGGCACACAGTCACCAAAAAGATGAACCCGTTTAGTGTGTTCTGGAAAAACTGTCTCTAACTTCATAATTGGTAAAGGGCAGATCAAATCTGAAAGCCTGGAGCGAATAATTTCGGCACTACCGCCAGACGCTAGAGAATTCTTTTTTCAACAACTTCACCCCATCAATAAAGATATGCGATCGCTCATCATGAGAGCGACAGACGATGAAAAAGCGGAAGTTTTGCGGTTAATTGCTGCTTCTTTGACTGCTGGTATTGTGGCGGATCGCAAAGAAATGATGGCAATATAAGAATTCTGCATGTACCTTTGCCTTCATGACAACTAATATAGATACGAACTTAAGCGAATTAATGGAAGACTGCGATCGCTTGAATGGCGACGAGAGAGCAAAGTTATTGAAACATCTCTTCGGGGACGCTGAATTTAATGTAACTGTCGGGAGTAGTCAGTTTAATGCAGACACGCTTTATCAGATAAGTACTGCAACTGTGGATCAATTGTCAGAAATATTGCAGGCGATCGCACACTCATATTTCCTCGCTTGTATTAGCAAAGATACAAGCGAGGAAATAAATTTAATTCGACATAACCACAAGTTCTTCTAAAAGAGCATTGTTTATCTGCTGTAGTTGCTCACCTGTACCTTCCATTACATCAAAAACTTCTTTCAACAAGTCTTGTACTTCTGCTGGTAATGCTTCAAATTTCTCCGTGTTGATGATGATGAGGCGACAGCCAGGGTAAGGTGAGAAGTCAGTGAAAGGCTCCATCCCATGTTTAATCAAGAGTTTGGATAACAGCTTTATTGCATGGTAAGGCTTATCGTTATCCTCGCTGCGATTGATTTCTGAGGCGGAGTAAGAACGATCGCCAGGCGAGACTGTCACCATCATCTGTTAAAGCCTTCACTATACCCCTTATAACCTGCTGGTTCAAATGCGTAAATTCTACCTGTGTTAGTCCCAAAGGCAAATTATCAAATATTTGGTCAAGGGACTCAGGCGACTTTTCTTGACAGTGTTTAACTATTTTTTGAATAAGCTTTTCAGTTTTTGTAGGTTGAGATTTACCAAAGCCTTTTTTGTTCATGATTTGATTGTGGTAAAAGTTTTACTATTTCCTCGCTTGTATCTTTGCCAATACAAGCAAAGGATTGTATATTAACTAGTCTTGATTATTGTGTTTCCAAATCCTTGATATACGCCACATCTCACTCCAGTTGTCACGCATGCGAAAATAAGCATCTTGAGGAGTTTCCCCATACTGATTTCTCTTAATTTGGGCATCAAAGCCGGGAAGTGATTGTTTTTCAAGCTTGGCTAACCGCAACTCAAGATCGTGAATTCTATCGGCAAGTCTTCCTTGAGACATAGCAAATTCAAAAGAATCAGGTGCGATCGCCATTTATAGCGGTTCTCAGTTGGGTGCGGTACAATAGACCTATGAGCAAAAGTCAGTCAGGAAGATTCGGTTTGGGGGAGATGAAGTTCATAATTATAAAGACCTGCAATCAGATTGAACCTCAAACTAAATCTTTTTCGACGATTTCTATAAGTAAGAGA
>NZ_JAOWRF010000296.1:0-8131 GCF_025753815.1 Plectonema radiosum NIES-515
AAAAGAAAATCTATTGTGGATTTAACGCAGTCGTTGTGGAACGACAAGAAATAAAAGCAGCTTTTTTGCAAAAATGGGTATAAAAAAAGACCCGCCTCCCACAGCCGGTCTTTAAATATGTTTTAACGTTGTCTTCTCAATAGAGTTAATCCGAATTGCGCGTTCCCAAAACTTCACGAGCAATCTTTCTTCACAGTATTGTAGCAGTCAACACACTTTTTTTATTGCGATTTCATAAAAAAGACAATTAGCCTCTATCTTTAAGAATAATTCAATGGATGTAGGGGGAGTGGGGGAGTGGGGGAGTGGGGGAGTGGGGGAGTGGGGGAGATGAGGTAAATAATTCTTTTTTCCCATTGACCATTGACCATTGACCATTGACCATTGACCATTGACGATTACTTATTAACTAATTGCGGTTGTCCCCAAAGGATGCGCTCTTGTTTGTAAATGGCAATTCCTGGTTTGGCTCCTTTGGGTTTGTAAACGTGCTTTGGCTGAGTATAGACTACAGGCGCTTGATCGGTTTGACGAGCGCGGCTATAATATACAGCAAGATTGGCGGTATATTGCAAATCTGCTTCTTCTGGTACAGCACCAGGTTCTAAGCGTAGTAGGACATGGCTGCCGGGAATTTCTTGAGCATGAAACCATAAGTCATAATCGCCGGCTACACGAAAGGTTAAATAGTCATTTTGACGATTATTACGACCGATTAAGATTTCAAAACCGCTGGGAGTGCGGTAACGATGAAAGTTAGTGCTAGCGCTTTCATTAGAAGTGCGGTTACGATATTCTGGATCTTCTAGATACTTTTGTCCAATCAGTTCTTCGCGGATTTCGTCTAAAGCTTCTAAATCTTCTGCTGTTTGGTACTTGTCTATTTGCGCGATCGCATCTTCTACTTGTTCTAAATATTCAATTTCACCATTCACTTCTGCCAGCAACGGTTCTACAGCACTTTTGACACGTTTGAGTTTTTGATGCTGTTTGTAAAGGCTTTGGGCATTTTGTACTGCATTTTTATCGGGTTGAAGTGCGATCGCTACAGGTTTACCATTCTCAAAGTCTGCCAGGGTAATTTCTTTCATCCCTGGTTCCCATTCTTGCAGATACGCCATTAACAAATCAGCTTTTTGGCGATATTCATCGGCTTGCTCTGATTGTTGCAAGCGTTTTTTAAATGTATCAGCTTTGAGCCGCAATTTTGCTAAAATGTTATTTAGCTTCTGAGTCAGCTGATGGCGCAGTTGCGAAAATACCTGTTGATTCAGCTCGTCTGTATAATAGCGGTAAACTAATTCTTGGATATCTTTGACTGGTGCAACTCCACCCCAACCCATTACAGTGTATCCATTATTTGTCCAAGCTGGGTGAAACTTTTGCTCCTCCAAAGCTTGCAACCATTCTTGCCAGCGTTGAAATAATCTTTGCCAATCGTCGGGTTTAAAAGTATCGGTTGCAGCTTCTGGCTCTAAAGAAGCTGCCTGTAACATAGTATCTAGGAGTGCTGCACTCAAGCCGCTATAACTTTTGAGTAACTGACGCTTGATCGCTCCTGGGACTAAGCTTACCCGTTCTTGCCAGCGTTCTTGGGATTCGCTCAAACTGGGGGTAGTATTAGTAAGTTTGGGTGGAGTTTCGTAAGATTGTCCGGTTTGGATTGGACGGACGGTAGACTGTTGCTGACTAACTTGATGGGCAGCGGTGATAATTTCATTATTGGCATCGGTGAGGATGACGTTGCTGTATTTGCCCATGATTTCAGCGTAAAGGTGATATAGAGCGGTTTCACCAGGACGACGAGCAAATTGTAAATTAATCACACGTTCCCAAGGTGCGATCGCTTCAATTGCCACCAGCGCTAAACCACCCAATTGATGTACTAATTGTTGGCTAAATGTAAATGTATCAGGTTTTCTCGGTGGCGGATCGCCAATACAAATATGAGAAGCTTGAGGATGCCAAGAAATCTCTAGCCAACCCCGATGTTTTAGGGTGCGTAATGCCACAGCAATAGTATAGCGATCGCGCTGATGAACTTGCTCTAGTCGTGATGGTAGCCAGTTAGCGCGGATTTCGCTACAAGCAGCTGTGAGAGTGGTAAAGTCAACTGGTTGCAAAGCGATTAATTATTGACATTCAAATGGTAGCGATCGCTATGCTTCTATTTTTATAATAAAGCATAGCAGACCTCAACTATCATAGCGGTTACTTCCTTCGCAGCAAAAACAAGAAGTTATCGAATGGCTGAAAACGAAAGCACATTGGAACTTAAGTCAATTACAATACCATTACTTTTATGCTGGATTGTGCCCCTGCTCCAAATGCTCACGAAGTATTATGTCAATTTCTGGGTCATCTAAACTTTTCGGTGGTGGATACACCTTAGCGTCAGGATTTTTAAATCTTTCAACGTAAATTGAAAACGCTTCGTCATCTTCCCTATGCTCAAGGATATATTGACGGAATTGGGAGCGTGTCATTGCTGCGAAGTCGGGTTTGCTCATAAATATCTCCAATAGCCGGTTTTGTAAATGACGATTTCTGTCTCTTCCCCTGCCAAAATGAATACCTCTTCTGTACGTTCGTCAATTCTTACCAAGTATATCGGTACATACATTTTAGTTAATCTGCAACTGAGAATGAAGCAGATTTCGATTTGTTTTTGCGTTGGCATGTCTTAAAAGCACCCCTCACCGATTCCTTAATCAAATTATTGTTATTACTGACATTTTTTCTCCTAATCAGCGCTCATAAATTCCAATTACCCGTGCCTGCTCAATGATATGATCGGCTGGAAACGGAGCTGACAATGCGTAAGTCTTAGTTAAGTCAAGTTGATCCTGTTTCAGAAACGCTGCGCTAACACTGCAAATAAAAATTTCAAAAAGGCGATCGCCAACTTTTTTTTCAAGGGCGATCGCCTGATACTAAAATAATTGACGTGATTAACTTGCCAAGGCAACTAGCCTTTTGCGGGAAGGACGCTTGCGGTCTGATTTTTTCTTCAATCCCACCGCTTGAGCTTGATCGCTATCTGAGCCATATTGCCCCCGCACGGCTTCTTTCATCGCTAATACAGCATTATGAAATTCCCATTCTGCTAATCGGGCAGCATCAGCAGCAGCACGGTATAAAGCTAGTTTCTCGGTTTCGGTTTGTTGAGAAATCAACATCGCCTGATAAACTTGCTGTAAGTTTGCAGTAGAGGCATCAGCACGAGTTGTGTTGTAGGTGCTGACGGTTTGCAAACCGTGGAATGAGTCAATATCTTGACTAATGGTTTGAGGGCGCAAACGGCGTGTAGTATCTTGGATAGTCATAGCTGTAGACAGTGGTATAGTGTACATTTCATGTACCCATTGCAACTAAAAAACTATCAGTAAGGTAAAGTTTTTTAATTGGACATCTCCAGAAATTAAATATGCGCTACCCACAACCCTTGTAGAGACGTAGCAATGCTACGTCTCTACATTGTTTTTCGGAGATGTCTATTGGACAAGCTTAGGAAAAGGGCTTGCATTGTGAATGCATCGACCTGCATTGTGAATGCATCGACTTGCATTGTGAATGCATCGACCTGCATTGTTAATGCATCGACCTGCATTGTTAATGCATCGACTTGCATTGTTAATGCATCGACTTGCACTCACAGTTGAATCAGTTTTAAACCACGAGGAGCATTAAAATTTCTAACACTCCAAAGCTGAAGTGTCACTAGTGGGAATACAATCATAAAATTAGGCAGTTTTTTTAGTAGAGACTGCACTAGAAAATAGCGGAGGTTAAAGCAATGGATGAGCGCGATCGCTATTTACGAATTGCTCTGATTATTAGTGGAATAGCTTTTTTACTGATCTATCCGCTGAGTCAGGTCTGGGCATCAGGCTGGTCATGGCAATCAGCTCACCACGAATCCGAACACATGATCATTGGTGTTTATGCGACGCTTGGTGTATTTTTGCTGTTGGCTTCAAGGCAACCAGAAGCTCACCTCAGTTTAATCTGGTTCACCGTCACATCAAGTGTAGTCCACGGGCTGATCATGGCGGTACATGCAGTAATTGACCCTGTTGAACGTGGACACCTATTTGGTGATATTCCAGCATTGTTCTTGGTAGCAATTGTCCTTGGTATTTTAGCGCAGCGCAAAGTGGTGTCAAGTACATAAACGGGCTACGCCTACGCTCTATTCTTTACTGTACTTTGGATATGAATTGTGGAAGTAATTGTGCTTGTTGACTTTTTAAAAGAACAATCAAAGGTGAAGAGTTAATAATTACACGATTAATCGACATTTGCCAGTTCCTGGGCTAATTCTTGGGCAGTATATTGCATAAAATCTACTTGGTAGCGTGATAAGGCATTAATAAATTCAGCACGAGTTAGCCCAGCAATTTCTGCTGCTTTGGCTTGTGAAATGTCACCTAATTCATACCATTTAACTGCTGCGGCAATTCGCATTTCTTGGATAAATTCTTCCGGATTTTTACGAAGTGCTGAAAATACTGTTTCTGGTAATTGGATTGGTACTGTTCGCATAAATTTATCCTCAAATTTGGCGTTTGGAATTTGAAACCGCAAAGCGATGTCTACGACAAGCTCGTCTACGCTCTATTCTTTACTGTACTTTAGTTATGAGGGGAAGATCGCTGCTAAAATTTAAACTACAACTGTTGTGTGGCATCAATTTTGTGTGATTTGCTGGAGAGGTGCGATCGTTAGGGATATGCTTCTCTTAAAAAGCTTGCATAATTTTCTTTTACCGTCATTGTATCGGGATGATCTACACCTAAAGTACGTTCACAAATTGCCAAAGCTTGCAGATACAGAGGTTCGGCTTCGCTGTAGCGTCCTGTCAAATGGTAGAGTTCTGCAAGATTGTTCATGCTATTAGCGACATCGGGATGTTCTTCTCCCAGTAAGCGTTTTCTCAGTGACAAAGCTTGCAGATGCAGGGGTTCGGCTTCGCTGTAGCGTCCTGTAGAAAAGTAGAGTAATGCGAGATTGTTCAGGCTAGTGGCGACATGGGGATGGTTGTCTCCGAGTAAGCGTTTTATCAGTGACAAAGCTTGCAGATGCAGGGGTTCGGCTTCGCTGTAGCGTCCTGTAGAAAAGTAGAGTTCTGCGAGATTGTTCAGGCTAGCGGCGACATCGGGATGTTCTTCTCCCGGTAAGCGTTTGTACAGTGACAAAGCTTGCTGATACAAAGGTTCGGCTTCGCTGTAGCGTCCTGTAGAACGGTAGAGTTTTGCGAGATTGTTCAAGCTAGCGGCGACATCGGGATGTTCTTCTCCCAGTGAGCGTTTTGTCAGTGACAAAGCTTGCAGAAGTAGGGGTTCAGCTTCGCTGTAGCGTCCTGTAGAAAAGTAGAGTCCTGCGAGATTGTTCAAGCTAGCGGCGACATCGGGATGTTCTTCTCCCAGTGAGCGTTTTGTCAGTGACAAAGCTTGCAGAAGTAGGGGTTCAGCTTCGCTGTAGCGTCCTGTAGAACGGTAGAGTAATGCGAGATTGTTCAGGCTAGTGGCGACATCGGGATGGTTGTCTCCCAGTAAACGTTTTCTCAGTGACAAAGCTTGCAGATGCAGGGGTTCGGCTTCGCTGTAGCGTCCTGTAGATTCGTAGAGTAATGCGAGATTGTTCAGGCTAGTGGCGACATGGGGATGGTTGTCTCCGAGTGAGCGTTTTGTCAGTGACAAAGCTTGCAGAAGTAGGCGTTCGGCTTCGCTGTAGCGTCCTGTAGAAAAGTAGAGTTCTGCGAGATTGTTCAGGCTAGCGGCGACATCGGGATGTTCTTCTCCCGGTAAGCGTTTGTACAGTGACAAAGCTTGCTGATACAAAGGTTCGGCTTCGCTGTAGCGTCCTGTAAAATAATAGAGTAATGCGAGATTGTTCAGGCTAGCGGCGACATGGGGATGTTCTAAACCAAGACGATTTTTAGTGACTTTTTCACACTGCTGCAACCAAGGTTCTGCTTGCTGATAAAGTCCTTGACCTTCATAAAACCTGCCTAAGCCTGTGAAAGCCCAAATTAAATCCTCGTCGCTGAGATATTGGGATAGGTGGGTTGCAACTTCTGCAAGGTGGGGGATAAAGGGAGTGAGGTTGAAAATATCTTCACGGTTAGGCTGTTCAGGAATTTGCTTTGCCACCTCTACCATCATCGCTACAAAGTTTGTTTTCACCTTATCCCCCTCACTTGACTCATCCAACTTCATTTGGAAAAATTGTCGAATCAGTGGATGTAGACGATAAATTCCTTTACTTTGTCGTTGTATTAAATGCAGTTTCCGCAACTCAGCTATAGCTTTCTCCCAGACTTCTTGTGTTTCTTCATCTTCTATCGCCTCAACAGATAACGGAATATCAGCTAAAGCAAACAAACTCAGGTAACAGCCAACACCTTGTGCATTTTCATCCAACTGTTCCCAACTCAATGCAAAAGCTTCAGCGATACCGTATTCATAACGCATCAATGGGTTAGCCTTGGCGACTGCTTCGTGTTCCAGTCGCTTTTTCTCTAGCCGCTTTAGCAGTGTTTCCAGAGACAAATCTGGCATTGTATCCAGATATCGCCCCACTAACTCTAACGCCAAAGGCAAATATCCCAAGAATTTACAAATTCTTCTCGCAACCCAAGGTTCGCTTTTGAGTCGTTCTCTATCAACCAACGATTTTAATAATTTCATTGCCGCCGATGGTTTGAGAACATCTAAACGCAATTGCGGCAAAGTTCTATCAAACCCCAGGCGCGTTGTCAGCAATACTTTAAACTGGGGTGATTCTGGGGGTAGATAAGGCTGAACCTGTTTTTTGTAGTCGGTGACATCATCAAATACCAGCAGCACTTCACCTGGTTGCCAATTTTGCCAGCAGAATCTCAGCCTATCTGCTAATTCCCAGTCGTCCGGTGCAATGAGTTTAAATTTCAATTCAGCAAATCTGAGAATCTGAATTCCCACATCTATTCCCTGTGCTGATAACCAGCAAACCCCACCTTGATAATTCTGCAAATGCTGTTTGGCGTATTGGGTAGCAAGTTCAGTTTTGCCTACTCCACCCATACCCGCCACAGCTACAATTGCAACTTGGCGAGATGTTTGTAATGAGGAGTGCAGGTTTTGTAGTTCTGCTTCACGTCCCACAAATTTTTCAAATGGGACAGCAGGGGGAATACTATGATGAATTTCTTTAATTGTGGGGTGGGCATCTTGCCCGCCATTATATAGCGGTTCTCGTTTGTATGAAGTACATTTTTTAACCTCACCCCCCACCCCTCTCCTTGCTAAGGAGAGGGGAGCGTTTGCTTTACTCAATGCGGGGTGAGGTGCATCGAAGTGAGAACCGCTATATTTCGCTGTGAGGCAAGCCCGTAACTTTTCTAGCTTACCCCGGCTTTCAGAATTGGCTAACTCAGGATAACTCTGGGTGAATTTGTCATAAACCTCAGTCATCCGCTTTTTGAAAGCAGCCGCACTGATTTTCAACTCGCTAGCAAGTTTTGCTTCACTCTTCCCTGAGTTTTCAGTCTTCAACCGCTCTACAAAAGCTGCCGTTTGCTCTGGGGATAAGCTATGAGTAGCAGCTTCATTGGCTAGAAAATCAGCCCATTGCATAGACAGCTTGTGAGATTTCTTCTCGATTCTACTTAATTTCTACCTTCTCTCTACTTTGTCTCCATTTCTAGGGAATCTCCTCTTCTTCTGGCAGAAATACGATTTACATATGAAACATTTAGAAGAGGTTCAGCCGTGAAAACTTCCTTAACAACTCCAGTCAACTCCAATCAAACCACCCAAACTTCCCAATTAATCCCCACCTCGCCAACATCGGTAGAGAATCCATCTACTTGGATGCGAGATGGATACAGCCCTACTGAAATCATTCTCGCGGTGGCAATTTTAACTTCATTGTCGATTGGGGGAATTGCGTCTGTGATTGTGGCGATTACGGGTTTAATTAAAAGTTTAGTGCCTGTAATGGTAAGCTCGACAAGGGAAAAAAAGGAGTAGTCAATTTAGAGCCAGGGCGAATTCCATTCGCGGCTACACAAACGAAGTCGGGGCGAATTCCATTCGCGGCTACACAAACAAAGTCCGCCTGCGCGGACTAAGGAAAAATTGAATGT
>NZ_JAOWRF010000296.1:8231-39647 GCF_025753815.1 Plectonema radiosum NIES-515
TTGAAACCCACGCAGGTGGGTTTTGCCTGTGTAGACGCGGTTTCTAACCGCTTAGGACTAAGGAAAAATTGAATGTTTGAAACCCACGCAGGTGGGTTTTGCCTGTGTAGACGCGGTTTCTAACCGCTTAGGACTAAGGAAAAATTGAATGTTTGAAACCCACGCAGGTGGGTTTTGCCTGTGTAGACGCGGTTTCTAACCGCCAATTTAATTCTGCCGTGAATCTTTAACGTTAAGGCGATGTCTACGACGGGCTACGCCGGGAGCATCTGTGATAAACTGCAACGCCGAATAGTGCATAACACATCAATCAATGCGATCGCAATTGCGACTGTTCGCAGCCGAAACAGCGATCGCAATTTCCCAAAAGTCCATATAAGATTGCTTCCTTCTCCTGTCAAAGACGCTACGCGAACGTCGCAATGATAATGCGTAAGTCCTAAACTCAATAGCGTATATTAAAGTTATCTATTGGGCTTTCAACGTTATAATCCCCTACAACCTTGGGTAATGCCAAAATTTGATGACCAACTGGAATCTATTTATGCCACTGATCGCAAAGAATGGCGGGAGTGGTTAGAAAAGTTTCATCTCACCTCTTTTGGTATATGGTTGATTTACTACAAGGTGAAAAGCGGTAAAACAAGCGTTAAATACAGCGAAGCAGTCAGAGAAGCTTTATGCTTTGGTTGGATTGACAGTAAAGTCAAATCATTGGATGAAGACCGTTATCAGCAAATCTTCACACCTCGCAAACCCAAAAGTGTATGGTCAAAATTAAATAAGCAATATATTCAAGAGCTAATCGAACAAGGCTTGATGACTCAGGTAGGTCTAGAAAAAATTGAAGCTGCCAAACAAGATGGCTCATGGACCTCCTTGGATGCGATCGAAGCATTGACCATTCCGATAGATTTGAAGCAAGCCTTAGAAGCAAACTCTTCAGCCAACCATAATTTTGAGGGGTTTAGTAATTCATTGAAGAAGAACATTCTATTTTGGATTGACAGTGCAAAACGTCCAGAGACTAGGTTGAAGAGAATTGAGCAAACCATAATTTCAGCAGCACAGAACGGAAATCCATTGATCCGATGAGGGAGTTACACGTTGTTAGACGTGAGTTCGACGGAGTTAGAAAACAGATTAGTTCACCTTGGTCGTTGATAATCTGGTGTAATTTAAAACCAAAATACCAGTCGATAGAATTCTTACCCCACGGGAGCATATTCTTTAAATACATTAGACATCTCCAGAAATTAATTATACGTTCCCCCAAACCCTTGTAGAGACGTTCCGCGCCCTACGTCTCTACGTATGACTCTGGAGATGTCTATTGATAACTTCTAATTAGCACGATTACCCAAAAAGGGTTGCAATACTTCTCGGTTGACAAGTAGCCGTCAGCTCTATACATAACCCTAGGAGCGATCGCATAATAAGATTGCACATCCGGTCGTGTACACAGCAGCACTCACTTAGTCACACTGTAAGGATTACAGATAATGGAAGTTCTAAAAAGAGCCATCAAACCAGAAAGCTATATATCGTTTCTCCACATCTACCCAACTACTTGGGGGACTGCTGGTGATATCTGTTTAATCCGTGAATCTGTAGCTAATAATTCAACAGGATCGAAGTTCGTAGGTCACAAACTTAAATTAGCACTTCCAAAAGGGCTGGAGCGCGACAGTATTGCAAACTCTCCGATAATGAAAGTTGCAGGTAATGTAGGTGACGGACATCCTAAAGATCACCCGTTTGAATGGGAAGCTTATGACGGTGTAGATAGAGAAATAGCGATCGCAGCTCTGAAACCTTGGGGTTTTAAGTTAATTGAGTAAGAAGTTGAGTTTTAACCAAGAGTGCTATAAAAAAAACGCAGAAATCTATCTTATGGTAGATTTCTGCGTTAAATTCTTGACAAGTTGCTTTTTTTATACAGTTTGTTTTTGACGCTTAGTTTTCAAAGCTAAAGCGATCGCTCCTAAAGTTAAACCCAAAGTCGCACTTGGTTCGGGAACGCTAGTACTATCAGTGGTTGTAACTGCTTTAATTTGATAAGCAAGTCTGGATTGCGTGGGTGCTGTACCAGTCCAGACAAAAGTTGAGAATCCAGTCAGCGTAAAAGAATCTGATACACCACGGATTCGCAGGTAATCATATGCGTTTTCGGTAGCATTTGCTGTCTTTTGGGCAAAGGAAGAACCTGCGATCGCTACATTATTTAGCTTTAGATTATCAACTTTCGTGCTGCTGTTGGCAACTACTGCTGCGGTGCGAATAAACAGGTCTGTGAAGGGATTACTAGCTGTATAAGTTATCGTTTGTTTCCCAACATTATAAGTTACCTTCTTTGAAATCTTGTCATAAATTAAGCTAAAAGCTTGTGCTACTCCATTTCCCCATGTAAACTCTCGTGACTGAGGAACGTTAAACGATCCGTCAGTGTTTACCGTATGGATGTCGAGTTCATAAGTAGTTTTACCACCAATTCGACCCTCAGCTACAAAGGCATCATCACCAAAGATTGCATTAAATTTCTCATCTGCACTATATTTATTATCTGTTTTACTATCAGCATATCCTGAGTCTGAGGTTAAGTGGCTGAGGGTAAAAGCGCTAGCAGTAGAAGGCAACATTAATAGCCCTACAACTGTAGCTGATAGCATTAACAAGGGCTTTTTTATATTTGTCATTTCTAGTTTCAATTTCTGATGATTTTGCAAAATGCACGCATTAATTTTCATGCCGAAGTTAGTCTCTTTGTCTGTTATTACAAATTAAACCCCAGGCATCAATATTCGCTATCAAAAGTATTTGATTTTACGAAAATTTCAATCGTAGATAAACTCTTTTTATTTGAGTGAAAAAATACTGATAGCTGATTTATTTTTTATACTTATTTCGTAGTGAGAGATGAAGCCCTCATAACTTCAGTTTTAACGACTGAAGCCGTATAACTTCAATTTTAACGGCTGAAGCCGTTACTACGTTATATATAAATAAAGCAGGTAAGTAATTTCCACTAATTAAACGAATCGTGGAACTTACTTACCTGCTTTGAACTATTTAGAATAGATGATTGGGTAATGGTGACTGAGGACTCAATACGGTTGGTGTTAACGTATGTAGAGACTAGCAAGTGCAACGTCTCTACAAGGGTTTTGGGTTCACAAATATTCTTAACCGAACCGTATTGACTGAGGACTAGGAAGGAAAAATTATTGCTTAGTTCCGAGTTCCCCACTCACCATTATCTGTTACCCAAGAGAATTATTTAGCAACCAAAACTGATTTTTTTGCTGTTGACTGCACTAATTCGGCTGTTGACTGCACTAGTTCTTTAACTGGTAGTTTTGCTGTTGACTGCACTAATTCGGCTGTTGACTGCACTAGTTCTTTTGCTGTTGGCTGCAACAATTCGGTGTAAAGTTCACTTAGCTGAGTTGCCACACCATCCCAACTAAACTTGCTTTCAACGCGCTTTCTACCACCTTTACCTAATTTTTCTGCCCATTCTGGATTTCCTAAAATTCGGTCAATTGCAGCCGCAAAAGCGGGGACATCTTGTGGTGGTGCTAATAAACCAGTTTCTTCAGGAACAACTGTATATTGCAATCCACCGACATCACTCGCTACTACTGGTGTACTACAAGCCATCGCTTCAATCGCTACCAATCCAAATGGTTCGTAGTGACTGGCAACTACAGAAACATCAGCAGCGGCATAATAAGTTGGCAGTATTTCTTGGGTGAGGCGACCTGGGAAAGTAGTAATATCGCTTATTCCCAATTCTTTGACAATGCTTTCAATGCGATCGCGTTCGATGCCATCGCTTTGACCGGGACGACTACCACCACCGATAATTAGTTGCAAGTTTTCATTTTTGCCCAACTTAGACTCAGCTACTGCACGCACTAAGGTTTCTATACCTTTGCGGGGGTCAAAACGTCCCACATACAATACGAGTTTAGCGTCGCTTGCTATTCCCAATTCGGCTCTAGCTGCAACTCTATCAATGCAACCAAATTGACGAATATCTGTACCGCAAGGAATAATATCGATATTACCTTCGAGAGAAACCAATTCCCGCATGTGTTCTTTTTCTTGCGGACTCGTCGCTACAATCCTTTCTGCTGTCTCCAATACTTCTTTTTCTACTGTTAACCGCTGATTAGCAATCAAAGGAATATCTTCTATCGTGTTGTATTTGACTGCTCCCAAAGAGTGGTAGGTATGAACTTGTTTGCTTCCTTGAATTTTTTTCAACTCCATTCCTACCCAGCTAGACAGCCAGTAGTTTGTGTGAATCAAAGAATATGTAAACCCATTTTCTGTTTGGAACTTGAGAAAATTATCTATAAACTCTGGCAAATATTCAAACAGATCATCACGCGGTACAAACTCAAGGGAACCTGCTTGTAAACGAATTGTCCGACAATTTTCGCTATGTTGCACAATCGTTTCTTGCTTCGCACTTACTTTGCGGGTAAACATATCAACTTGCCATCCAAGCTGACCTAGTGCCTCACCCACATTCCGCACGTAAACATTCTGTCCTCCAGCTTCTTCTTTTCCGATTTCAATCGCGGGGTCTCCGTGGACTGAAATTAGAGCGATGCGTCGTTGAGTTGTAGAGTTCATGATTTGTGTGTTGTGTTGCTGATTTGAGAAAGGTTATAGGTAATTCCAAGCTTGCGCCCAGCTCTTAGTTCGCAGGAAGTCAATAAACTTTAATTATTCTTATCTTAATTTAATATGTCACATATCTTTTCACATCTGCTACTAGAAATATTCTTTTTGGTTACGTATTTATATTTAATTTATTTATACGTAAATTGTTATATTCTTATCTAAGAATATTCATGAAATAATCTTAATCGCTTCAGAAATATTACGCAAATCGACTGAAATTTAAACTGCTAATTCATACGTTTTTAGACATCTTTTATTAATAAAATGATGCCTAATACTTAAATGTGTAAATACTTCCAAAACAGCAACTTTCACTTAGTTATATCCTGAAGAAAGTGTTAGTTAAGGGCTAATTTATATTTCTATAATGCAAACAATGCCCCTACTACAATTTTTACAGACAAGCAAGTGATTAAAGTTAAAGTTTGAAAATATACTATATTGCTACCTGCTACAAGTTTGTTCCCTATGATACATTCTAAAAAAGAATAATCTATTCTACCTAAGGTAGTAATAGTTGATATCACCGAAGATGAATCAATGTTGAGAATTCACCTACGGCAACCATTAAAAAATCTATCTTTAGATAATAGAATGTATTTACATATACAAAAATATGTAACTGTTATAAAGGTATGCTGCCAGAAACAGCGTAACCACATTAGACAAGAGTGCATTCATCAACTTTTGCTCATTGGGGTAAAGGGGAAGAGTTTTTCTTACTTGTTTCCCCTTGATGACTATGGTGGGGACTCCAGTTATCCCTTTTTCCTTTGGGAGTGCAAGAAGTCTATTGAAAACACTCATCAATTTTGAGTGTTTTCAACCGATCGCCTAATTTATGGCAACATGAAGCGGTAAAATATGCCTATGCAATTAGAATTTATTCCTGTTGAAGAGTTTTACTTTGCCCTTACTCTGGCAGTTCGGACTCTGGATGATTTGGAAAAACCTGGTTTATTAGCACAAGTGCGATCGCATCTGATGACAGAATACGGTCAACCCTCGACCGTCGCATCTGGCAAACAGAATACTTTTAATTATGTATTTCGCGTCTTAGGGGTAGATAACAGTCCTTCACCTCAGCTTATTGTCTCAATTTCCGACTACCAAGACAAGCTACGTCTCGGTAGCGATTATGGCTGGATGTTAGATCCTGAACGCAAACCAATTCGCACAGATAATTTTAGCCACAGAGAGCAGTTTGCCCAACAGTTGCGATCGCATTTACAACAATCGCTGCAACTACCCCTTAAGTAAGTTAAACAATCATCGATAATTAAAAATTAAAAATCAATTTAAATTGATTTTTAATTTTTAATTTATCTGCGACATGAATTAATTTGTCGCTTGTGCAGCTAGCATTTCTTTGAGCTTTTCTAGTTCAGATGCCCAACGGGGGTCTGGACGAACCGCGTCAGAGTCGTTGGTGTTGCTAGTGCTATTGCTAGAAGAAGAACCACCACCACCACCGCGACGAGGCTTTTTAGAGCTTTTATCGCGACGACTGCTTTTTTCACCAGTGTTAGGAACAGGGTTTCCAGCGTTACTAGTAATAACTGGTTTAGGAACTGCTTGTTGTTGTTGCTGCTGCTGGTCTTCATTTTCCTCACCTTTAGTGCGAGGTAATGCCTTCTCTAGCTTAATGGCAGTGTCTTTGAACATCCGACCATTATATTTTTCAATAATTTGGTCTGCGTGTTCGTCGTCGTTAACTGTCAGAAAACCGAAGCCACGGCATTTGCCTGTTTTCCGGTCTTTGATTAGTTTGGTGGTGACAGCCTCACCTTCTTCCGCAAAAACTGCTTGCAGTTCTTGACGGTCTATTTCTTCTTTCGGCAAATTACCTATGTATAGGCGAACGGACATGAACTATACCTCCATTAAATGAATTATGATTGGGCAAGAAAACAATCCCTTGGTTTTGGCTTTTATATAGACGCTTTTGATCAAAACTGCCATAAACCAATTTTTTTACTCTAAACTGTCAACCTATACAATACAGTTTTTCGTCAGGATCAAATTGTTTAATAGTCAAGCGCGACAACGCTCTTTTACACCTTAATTCTAAGATTTGTAAATTTAACGGCACACTGCCTGCCACAAAAACTTTTTCTATACCCTTGTTGGGGATAACCAAACGCCATTCTTTACATTACCACGGTATTTTCTACGTAGCCAGTTCCACGCTGACATTTCCGAGAGTATCATGATTTCATCGTAGCATAAAATACATATTTTCTCGCTTTTGTTTGTGTTTGAGAAATAAAAGCCCAAACATTGTCTGGTTGATTTGCTGCTGTCTTGTAAGCATTGAAGCAGATAGATTGGTTCAAGTAGACAAAATTAAACCTTAAGCTCGGAAGCTCGGTTATCTCAGTTGCGATTTTTGTAAATAAATTTAACATTGACGAAAATAATCTGCAACTTTTGTTTACATTCTGCAAATGGTGGGAATTTTGTTGAGGGGGAAAGGGAAAGGGGGAAAGGGGAAGAAAAATATAGTGTATTTAAATAACTCTTCTTACAAAGGTCAACGGGACGGTACAGTCCACCGCTCAAGGTTGGCACTTTAGTTCCATACATGAGTCCCTTTACCCTTTACCCTCCTCCTAATAACAACTACCCCTTTAGAAGGATGTACCCACCCCAAGTTAGTGTCGCAACTGCCAAAAGCATAGACCAAAGAAGATGAAGACTATTAATAGTTTGACCGTTTTGAGTTTGTAAGCTTTGGATGTCGATCCAAGGAGTCGCACCTCGACGAAACCAACCTGTGACAGTAATTTGCCGACCAATCCAGTCTTGGGGATTGACTAACTGTACTAGCCCAGAAATATGATGTAATTTCACTAAACCAGTGTTAGTTTGTAAAATTAAGTCTTGTTCTAGGGAATTGCTAGTGCCGCGACGACCTAATAACTTACCAACAAGACGGACTCTGATACTATCGATAGGAAGGGCTGATGGATTGGCTAACAAATTGGGCAGGCGATCGCCAGTGTGGATGGTGGTGCTAGCATCAGTCCAGAAACTTTGCAGTATCGAAGGTTTCATATCTGCATCGGGAAAAAAATAAAGAATCCGCATGATAGTACCGATGCTAATGCCAATAAGTACGCAACCTGTAACGAATGACCAATCGTCGTATATCCACTTCAAATTAAACAACTTGAATGCGAATGCTATTTGCCACACTAGGCATAAAAGACCAGCGAACATCAAACCGAAAGGAATTCCTAAAAAAGGTGCGATTTGTAAAACAAAAGAATGACTCTTGATTTTCAACGGTTGTTGATTGGTGAGATATAATTCTAGGTCTAGATGCCAATGGCGAGCTATTTCACAAAGGCGTTGGATGCGATCGCCTATTATCGGGTGACTATTATTGATTGTAAACCATCGACGATAAGGATTGAGACTATCCCACATTAAAAATGATTCAAAAGAAATTTGACCAGCAATACTACCTAAACAAAGACTCTGTTGGTAGCTGACTGGTGCGAAGATGTTTAGACTTTCCAACTGCCAAGAAGTGTGTTCTTGCTTTTCGATATCTGTTGCAACCCCAATAGAAATTTTTAGTAAAGCCCGAATTAAAGCATTTGGATTACCGGTGATTTCGGCAGCTAGGCGATCGCTATAATAAAGCCGCAACTTAGATAACCATAAAGCCGTGCCAGTCAGCAAACACCAAACTCCATAAGCCAGACTAGATATTACGACTCCCGGCAGTTGCAAAATTTTATTTGATATATTATCTGTCCACTGGGAAACTTGTTCATATACTCGATAAATCGGCAACGTCACCAGCAGCACCAAAGACATGACTATACAATCCCCGTGGGCAATATGCGCCAATTGAGAAGCATAAATAGTGGCAATTTCATCATCTGCTAGTTGCTCTAATAACCCAAGACTTACTACAATTCGAGCAGTGCGGGGTAAATGACCGTAACTCAGGGCAATTGGTGCAGTGATTGGTAATATACTTAATTTGGGCGATGGCCACCGTCGCTGTTGGCAGTAACGTTGCAGCAGCCTTACCGCTTCGCGACTGTGAGCATTTAAGGTTTCTTTGGGTAACTCTTGCCGACCATAAAAGTTTGTCAGCAGCCAATCTAACAACCAAGGCGATGCTAAAATCAGAATTCCCAATGCCCAAAGCAGAAATTGAGTTGGATCTCGATAAAAAAGCTGCAATGGCTGCAAGCGAATATTATATAAAATGTGATTGCTCCAATTCATCAGCAGCTTGAGAATTGCCCGCATCACCCAAAATAGAGCGATAAATGTTCCTGCTGTCAGCAACCGTAAAGGTAGTAAATTTGACTTATGCCTGGGTTGCCATACCTTTGCGCGTCCAGCGTGGCGCCAATACATTTGTGTATTTTTGTTTTGGACTCGATTTTGGGGTGGTAAAAAGTTATCTGATTCGTTGCTGGAATTATTAATTTTGACTACTACTTGTGTTACCGACGAATTTAATGGATTGACTGCGGGAGGTTCTGGGCGATAATTATCCTCGGAATTTTTAATCGGGACAAATCCAGTTTCCGATTTTTTTGATTTTATATCAGATTTTTTCGGTTTTGTCAATTCTTTGAGGGCGCGGTCTGCCCACTGCTTAACTTGAGGATTGTTAATCTCTGTAAGAGTTTGACACAGGGCGATCGCTCTAGAATTATCGCCGCTGCGTGCATAAGCCATCACCAACCCTACTTTCGCTTGCAATACAGCAACCAAACGAGCATCAGTATTGCTAGCAATCGGTTCTAGTTGAGCGATCGCATTTTTATAATCCCCAAGTTTGAGGGCAGCCAAACCAGCCTCCAAAGGTGATTCGGCATGGGTCGGCATAAAAATTCCTGAACTCCAATTTCTGTGAACTTATACCTCATAAATCATCCGTGCCGGATGAGTGCCACAACCAATGAATTATCCCTCCATTGGTTGATTGGAAAACACCGGAGCTACTGCGCTCAATTTCAATTCTGGATGGTCTTGTTCTAATTGCTGACAATTCCATTCATTGCGGAATAGCAATACTGGGCGATCCATGCTGTCTTTGACCGTAGTGGTGTTGAATAAACGTCCCACCTTATTCAAAGGTTCCCAACCACCCTCAACCCAACGAGCGACGCTGTAGGGCAATAATTCCAGCTGGGTTTCCACACCATATTCATTTTGCAAGCGAAACTGTACCACCTCGAATTGCAACTGACCTACTGCCGCCAAAATTGGATCGCGTTTGGCTTCATCAGTTGAGTACATAATTTGTACAGCACCTTCTTCGCGCAATTCGGAAATACCTTTTTGAAATTGCTTGAATTTAGAGGGGTTGGGATTTCTGAGAATCGCGAATAATTCCGGCGAGAAATAGGGGATACCTTCATACTCCAACTTCTGCCCAACGTAAATTGTATCACCGATGGCAAAAACACCAGGATTATTTAAACCAATCACATCGCCTGCATAAGCTACGTCAATGGATTCTCGTTCTTGAGCAAATAATTTTTGGGGACGAGATAAACGGATAATTTTACCAGTGCGAGCGTGATTCACCGTCATATCTTTTTCAAATTTGCCCGTACAGACGCGGATAAATGCCACGCGATCGCGATGTTTCGGGTCCATGTTAGCCTGAAGTTTGAAAACAAATCCCGAAAACTCCGGATAGGTGGGGGGAACTTCGCCGACGCTGCTATTATGGACACCTGGTTGGAGGGCGTAATCAAGGAAGTATTTGAGGAATAATTCTACCCCAAAGTTGGTCATGGCGCTACCGAAAAATACAGGCGTCATTTTTCCTTGATGCACCAAATCTAAATCAAGTTCAGGTCCTACTCCTTCAAGAAGTTCTAAATCGTTTTTTAGTTGAAAGTAAAGTTCTTGTTCTAGAAGTTCTTCTATTTTCGCATCGCCCAAGTCAACTATTGTATTCCGCGCTTCCTTACTACCGTGAGCGCTGCGTTCAAATAGGTGAATTTGCTGTTTGTGTCGGTCGAATACACCTTTAAAGCGATCGCCCATCCCAATAGGCCAGTTTACCGCATAAGTTTGCAAGCCTAATTCTTGCTCAATTTCATCCAACAATTCTAAAGGTTCTCTGCCTGGGCGATCCAGTTTGTTGATAAATGTAAAAATGGGAATACCCCGCATTTTACACACTTCAAACAACTTTCGGGTTTGCGCTTCCAATCCCTTAGCCGTGTCAATCAACATCACCGCGTTATCAGCTGCGGCTAAAGTGCGATAAGTATCTTCACTGAAATCTTGGTGTCCGGGAGTATCTAGCAAATTAATTTGGCAATGCTGATATTCAAACTGCAACACCGTAGAAGTAATCGAAATACCTCTTTGTTGTTCCATTGCCATCCAGTCAGAAGTGGCTTTCCGCTGCGCTCTGCGTGCTTTGACCGCTCCAGCTTCGTGAATCGCACCTCCGTATAAAAGTAGCTTTTCTGTCAGCGTAGTTTTCCCAGCGTCAGGGTGAGAAATAATCGCAAAATTGCGACGTTGTTTAACAGCTTGGACGAGTTCAGATTGAAGTTCAGTAGACATAATTGATATGCGATTACCTTGTAACTTAACTTAACTTAATTTTTTCCAACTTTAGCGAGTCTTTTAATCTTAAGACAACGAAGCTCGTGATAGGGTCGATAGGGTAACTTAAAACTTGATTTAATCGGAGATACCGAATGTACGACACGGACAAGCGAAAGCTTCTATCAGCACTGTGTCATGGAGCCATCTTTTTTAGTACGGCATTTGTATCTGTTGGTGTACCTATTGCCATGCTATTCGTCAGTGATGACCCCGTTGTGAGGGAAAATGCCAAAGAAGCCATTAATTTCCACTTTAATGTCTGGCTTTATGGTGCAATTATTACAGTGTTGATTATTGTCACCTTTGGTTTACTACTTCCATTGGCATGGTTAGGGTATCTTCTACATTGGGCACTAACGATTTGGGCACTTACCAATGTTTTAAGCGATCCAGATAAACCGTTTCGTTATCCATTCATTTTCCGGCTCTTGTAGCACAAATTGGCTAGTAATAAATGCCTAAACATTTACTACTAGCCAATTATCGTTAATTAATTTGATGATTTTTTTATTATCCATCATCAAGATGGGAAATAAGCTATACAATATAAAATTGCCCCACAACCTCATAAGTCGTAGGGCAGAGGACAGTTAAGCACTTCTTGTAGTTTGTCTGACATGCGCCAAATTTTTCCCTAAGTTTGTGACGCTTTGTTTTGTGTCCATTAATGTTTGCGGAAACGCAACTTACGCAAAAACTCTTCATCATCTTTTATCTTCTCCTTCAAAGACGCTGCGGGAACATGTACGAATGCGTAAGAGTGTAGTTCGTTTTTCCATGACTTTGCCTAAGTACAGTTTTGCGTAAAAGCGTAGCGCTTTTAAATAGACATCAACCGAATTTAATGATGCCTTACCTGAAACCCTTGTAGAGACGTAGCACTGCTACGTCTCATTCATTTTCACGCCTATGTCCAATGTATCGAGTAACAATGGCATTGTATCGGGTAACAATGGCATTGTATCGAGTAACAATGGCATTGTATCGAGTAACAATGGCATTGTATCGAGTAACAATGGCATTGTATCGAGTAACAATGGCATTGTATCGAGTAACAATGGCATTGTATCGGGTAACAATGGCATTGTATCGAGTAACAATGGCATTGTATCGGTTAACAATGGCATTGTATCGGGTAACAATGGCATTGCAGGGTATTGCGAAATTTAATTTGCTACGAATTAATGAAATGCTGTACTAAGTCCGAGGAAAGTGTCTTTTATAACTTTTATTGAAGCAAGCAGTCAATTTTTAGGAAAATTACTTTAACCTGTTGAAGCCATAACCATCAAAAATTCTTTGTGTCGTAATTTGAAGAGGTTTGACCATGGCTACTGATCATATTTTATTTATCCACGGTGTAAATACTCGTGAGCAGCGAGAACAACCCACTTACCCTAATCAATTAATTGGACATATCAAGAAGTTAATTGACGACCCCAACAACCTTAAAACAATACCTTTGTATTGGGGTGATGTGAACATTGAATCAGAACAATACCTAATGTCCAAGGTCGCACGTCCTGGCAGTCGTTGGCATGAACTCTGGTTTCAGAATACACGCCAAAACACAATTCTTCACTTTATGGGTGATGCGGCTTTGTATATTAGCCGCAGTGTCGGATCTAAGATTGTGGAAAAGCTGAAGGAACAGGTACGAAAAGGATTAGAAAACGCGAGTCAAAGCGATCGCTTACATCTAGTTAGCCACAGTTGGGGAACATTCATCCTTTTTGATATACTATTCGCTGCCCGTTGGAAGGACAGTAATATCCTCGGTCATGACAGTGCAATGGCAATTCGCGGCTGTTTCCGTGGGTTAGAACCAAACCCAGACGAAGGTATTCGCATTGCCAGCATTCACACAATGGCATCACCGATCGCCATTTTCAGTTTACTGGATATAGTCAAAGGCGAAGATCAAGCCAAAGGTTTCTCAGAACTAACAGAAAAACAAGCAGAACAACGCGCTAGCCACGATATTACACCAAACTTAAAACAACTAGTAGCCAATTCTAGGGATAAACCAGATAGCAACAAACTACCTTGGCTGAACTACCTTCATCCAGCAGATCCTATCGCTTGGCCCCTCGATCCTTTAATCTACAGTTTAGTCGATGGATTAAAGCGAAACATTGAAGTTCAAGACATCATCATCAAGTTAAGTTTTGTCGAATCTTTAATGCAACCTTTCAGTCAGACAGCCTTGGTGATGTTATTGTATGGCGGTCAGGCTCACGAAAGCTATCTCCATAGCGTGCAAGTAGCACAAAAAATTGTTCTGACAATTCAACAGACTAGAAACTTGGGACTGGGGAGTAGGGACTAGGGAGTTAAGAGTTAAGAGTTAAAAGTTAGGAGTCAAAAGTCAAAATTTACCTCTGTCCTCCTTGTCTCCCTTGTCCCCTTGTCCCCAAAGCTGTTAACCTTTGATAATATTTTGACAATTTGGTTCATAGAGGGGTTTACCATACTTCATGGGGTGAGGCGATCGCACGCACTAGCGCAGCATTGCCCCATAAAGTATGGTAAATCTTGAAAAAACACTATGTTTCCTCAACATCGCCCTCGCCGTTTGCGTAACCATTCTCAATTGCGTAGAATGGTACGTGAAACTGTCTTAAATACAAGTGATTTAATTTACCCTCTGTTTGCTGTACCAGGTGAGGGAATCGCGAATGAAGTCAAATCAATGCCGGGAGTTTATCAACTTTCGGTAGACAAAATTGTTGAAGAAGCCAAAGAAGTTTATGACTTAGGAATCCCCGCGATTATTTTATTTGGCATTCCCGCAGATAAAGATGTAGATGCCACCGGTGCATGGCATGATTGCGGTATTGTCCAAAAAGCTGCAACTGCTGTCAAAGAAGCAGTACCAGATTTGATTGTCATCGCTGATACTTGTTTGTGTGAGTATACCAGTCACGGTCACTGCGGTTATCTGCAAGTTGGTGATTTGACAGGAAGGGTTTTGAACGATCCGACTTTGGAATTACTCAAGAAAACAGCAGTATCGCAAGTTAAAGCTGGTGTGGACATCATCGCACCTTCCGGAATGATGGATGGATTTGTCCAAACAATTCGTGCCGGTTTAGATGAAGCTGGATTCCAAGATACGCCGATTATGTCGTATGCTGCTAAGTACGCTTCGGCTTATTATGGTCCTTTTCGGGATGCCGCAGACTCGACACCGCAATTTGGCGATCGCAGAACTTACCAAATGGACCCAGGTAACGCTACTGAAGCAATTAAAGAAATTGAACTTGATATCGCGGAAGGTGCTGATATGCTCATGGTTAAGCCAGCTTTGGCATACATGGACATTATCTGGCGCGTCAAACAAGCTTGTAATTTACCCGTTGCCGCTTACAATGTTTCCGGTGAGTATGCGATGATTAAAGCCGCTGCCCTCAACGGCTGGATTGACGAACAGCGCGTAGTTATGGAAACTTTAACCGGATTTAAACGCGCCGGCGCTGACTTAATTTTGACCTACCACGCCAAAGATGCGGCGCGGTGGTTAGAAAAATAATGAATGGGTAATGGGGAATGGGTAATGAGAAAAAATGCGTTACCAACTACCCATTACCAACTACCAATGCCCAATTTTATATAACTTGGGGGGATAATTTCATGTTATAGTTAAAAGCTTCCTACGAGATACTACAGAAGTGGAGCATTGCTTACTTTGTCAGACTGGTAGGCGAAATAATATAGTTAATAAATTCTTTTTAATTGGCATTTCCACGTCAATTGATTTAATAAACCCATTTGAGAACTTTTTAAAGGAGACATAAGAATATGGATATGCAAGTCCTGAGAGAGCGTGCAGGACTAAGCCGTGCTGAAGTTGCCTTCAGACTTGCAATCAGTGAAACCAGTGTTCGCAACTGGGAAGCTGGGCGTACAGAACCAACAATGACACCCAAAAAATTTTTAGACGCTTTACGCCTTTTTAAATGTACACCTGAAGAGTTTGCACAAGCAAGCGAAAAGTCAATTAATCAACGACACAAGCGCAAACCCGGAAGACCAAAACGCTTTCCGGATAACAATCAGGCACTTGAGTTACCTGACTCATCAGTTCATCTGCTAAACAAAATTTAATATTTTTTCGTAGTAAGCGTTTCAACGCTTAATTCTTACGCACTGAACTACTTACTACTAAAAAAGGAAAATCTGTGTGTGTCACATCAAAGTCAGATATAATGCTTTTTTAGCTGAGACATTAAGCGTATTTTTGTCTAAATACAGTCTCAGTTTTTTTGTGCTTTTTTAAATCGTCGAAATCGCCTTAATTATGCTTAACCGAATCAAGTCATTGCAGCTAAATAATGAAGTAGACTTTTTGTCAATTCTTACATTACTAGCTTCAGTGTTGATCCTATCAGTCGCGGCAATTTTGACTAAACTTAGTGAGTTTGATATTGGTCCTAGTGCTACAGTCTTTAATCGTTACTTGATTGCAGTTATAACACTGTCCCTATGGCAAACAATAGAAATAGCTACCAAAGCAAGTCCCGATCAAGTTGCGGATGATTGGAGAATAAAATATCAACTGAGTGATATTTTTGTGATCTGCATAGAATCTATCATGAGTTTGGGATGCATATTGCTTTGGGCATTTTCTTTCACTAAAACAAGTGTTGCTAATTCTAATCTTTTACATAATATGACACCTATATTTGCAATACTAGGAGGATGGCTAATTTTAGGGCAGCACTTTAATCGACGTTTTCTAATCGGTATGGCAATTGCATTGGCAGCATCTTCATCCATTCAGTTTCAAGATTGGCGTATCAACTATGACTACTTTTTTGGCGATAGTTTAGCTTTTATGTCCTCTATTTTGTATGCAGGAGCATTTTTAGCACGAGAAAAGCTACGTAGCAAATTTTCAGCAGGCACGATTTTACTTTGGAGCTGTACATTTAGATTAATCTTATCTTTGCCAATAGTTCTTTTGACTGAAGATAAACTATTCCCATCAACTTACTCAGGATGGTTGGCAGTTATTTCCTTGGGAGTGTTAGTTCAAGTTATAGGACATGGGTTATTAACTTACAGCCTCAAAAAGTTCTCATCCGGGTTTGTAAGCACCTGTCTCTTGCTCGATCCTATTTTTACAGCTATATTCGCCTGGATCATCTTTTCTGAACAGCTAAGTGTGCTTAATTGTGCCGCTTTTCTTGTCGTCTTAATCGGTATGTACTTAGCAATAACAGGCAAAGGTGCAGAAAAAGATGCAGTGGAATAAAAGCAAGTCTGGCTGGAGCATATTGAAAAAAAATGATATCAAGATTGTATCTTGATGCAAAAGTACAATTCATCACACATAAAAAAGATGGAATTTTCTGAGTCTGTTTACGAAAGGTTCAATAAGTATTTATCCTCCTATCTTATTCAAGGATGGAAACAAGATAAATTTTATATAAAGTCTGTGGAAGTGGAATCGAAGAAAATGGTTGTTCTTGTCGATATTCATGAATCGTATCTTCCTTACCTTTCCAGCCTTCCAGCTATCCCATTGTTGTATCAGTTTGGGATATTTTTCTCTTGTTGGGAAAGTGGTTTTTCCGAGAAAACGGGTGATATTTATCTCAGGAGCCTGGATATAGAAACTCCTAGAATGATACAGAAGACTGAAGATATAAAATTTGAGTTGAATCTAGTCAAAAAGCGAAAATTAAAAGAGTGGTTTTTCTATATCGTTGACTTTAATATTGATGACAACGCTTTTACTGGAAAAATGCAATATGCAGTACCACTTCCTAAAATAGTTGATTGACCAAAAGTCAGTAAGTCTTATTTAACTAAGAATTTAGAATTTAGGACTTACGCAACTGGCACAAACGAACCCATGAGACTCATCGTTAATAGACGTAGCACTGCAATGAATGTAGAGACGTAGCACAGAATAGTCTCTTGGGGTTCAGATAACGCATCATTAATTTATGGAGATGTCTAATATAAACGGTGTGGGATGATCACGCTCTGCACTATGGTCTCCCAAATTCCATTTTTACGGATATCATTGGAGGCACATTCAGGACAATTCATCTTTTCACATGCTTGCATTCATACGTTATTATGCAACGCCGAAAATTACAATGCATTTGTCACACATACCTCAAAGCTGAGACAATATTTTTGTTCAGCATACAACGGCAGCAACGCCTGTATAACTTTTTGTGACAAAGCAAACTTGATAGTAGCAATTAATTGTCCCCATCGTTTTAATTCTTCTAAGTCGTTACTTTGCCCAAATTTTTGCGCGTAAAACTGACACCAAAAATCGGGAACGTGATTAGTTTTTAGCTTACGCCAACGCTTGCGCCAAGCAAGAAAATTTTTTGCAGTAGGAGGTGCAACTCCTAAAATTGGAGGTATCTCAGCGTAACTGACAAATCTACTCATGCCGTCAGCCACCACCAAAATCATATATCTCCACAAGCGGATTTCTTTAATTTTAGCAGCATCGATGTTGAGAAGTAGAGCGATCGCCTCAAGTGTCACGAATCTAGATAAAGGATTAACTTCCTTTGACTCTTGCTTAATTATTGCTATCATGGAATTAGATTTAATGTTATTCAGGCGATCGCTTGACGAGCAATACTTATCAGGCGATCGCTTTTTGTACTTATAAATATTAAAGACCAATAATGGTCTCCTGTCAAGGATGGGATTGGTGAAGTTGCGGATAAAAGAGTACGCCGGCGAAAGGGGATGGACGCTAAAGGAAGTTTCTGATCGGTCGGGAGTCGCTTACACGACGCTGAAGAATTATGCTCGGTCTTCTGGATTGGCAAGCGTTGACGTAACTTCTTTACACAAGTTGGCTCAGACGTTTGATGTATTGATAGAAGACTTATACGAAATTGTGCAAGAGTAGGAAAGGTAATTACGATCTTTACGGGTGCTAATTGGTTGATAGTTTGCGCCTTATTATTCAAGTAGTGCGATCGCTAACTGTATTTTCCCCTGTGGCGCGATAAGATTCAAAACAAGAATTGTATTAAAGATTTAAATGGCAGAAACTTTATTCTTCAACGCCCTACGAGAAGCCATTGACGAAGAAATGGCGCGTGATCAGAGCGTATTCGTTCTCGGTGAAGACGTAGGACATTATGGCGGGTCTTACAAAGTCACCAAAGACCTATATCAAAAATACGGTGAGCTGCGAATTCTCGACACCCCCATTGCCGAAAACAGCTTTACTGGAATGGCAGTAGGGGCAGCGATGACCGGCTTAAGACCGATAATCGAAGGCATGAACATGGGCTTTTTGCTGCTTGCCTTTAACCAAATATCTAATAACGCCGGGATGCTGCGCTATACTTCTGGCGGTAACTTTAAAATCCCGATGGTAATTCGCGGTCCAGGAGGGGTAGGACGGCAACTAGGGGCAGAACATTCCCAACGATTAGAAACATACTTTCAAGCTGTTCCTGGCTTAAAAATTGTTACCTGCTCTACACCTTACAACGCCAAAGGATTGCTGAAATCAGCTATCCGCGATGATAACCCAGTATTATTCTTTGAACACGTTCTGCTTTACAACTTGAAAGAAGACCTGCCAGAAGAAGAATATTTACTGCCATTAGATAAAGCAGAAGTTGTGCGTACTGGGAAAGATGTGACAATCATCACTTATTCACGAATGCGGTATCATGTAACGCAAGCAGTGAAAGTTCTGGAAAAACAAGGTTATGACCCAGAAGTAATTGACTTGATATCCTTGAAACCGCTGGATATGGATACTATCGGTGAGTCAGTGCGGAAAACTCATCGCGTGATCATTGTTGAAGAAGCCATGCGAACTGGTGGTATAGCCGCAGAATTAATTGCTTGTATTAACGATCGCCTGTTTGATGAATTAGATGCGCCAGTCTTGCGGCTTTCTTCCCAAGATATTCCCACACCTTACAATGGCAATTTAGAGCGCTTAACAATTGTTCAACCAGAGCAAATAGTCGAAGCCGTAGAAAAAATGGTAGCTTTGCGAGTTTGAGGAATTAGTTAAGTAGAGACGTTCGAGTGGAACGTCTGTACAAGTCGTAGAGACGTTCCACTCGAACGTCTGTACAAGAGTCAAGAGTCGTAGAGACGTTCCACTGGAACGTCTGTACAAGAGTTAAAAGTCGTAGAGACGTTCCACTCGAACGTCTGTACAAGAGTTAAAAGTCGTAGAGACGTTCCACTCGAACGTCTGTACAAGAGTCAAGAGTCGTAGAGAGGTTCCACTGGAACGTCTGTACAAGAGTGAAGAGTCAAAAGAAACTGTTCTTGACCATTGACTCTTGACCGTTGACTCATAACTCATAACTCATAAGTCATAAGTCGATAAAATAGCGCTATCATAGCCTTTGTCAGTTGCGAGTTATGGTATGCAAAGACAGCGATCGCTATTAGCCTTGATTTTAGTTATAGTAATTGCCGCGATTACGGTGATTGCGACAATTCCGATTCCCCTCGGGCTGGATTTACGTGGAGGTTCACAGCTAACAATTCAGGTGAAACCAACAGCGGAGATTAAGCAAATCACCGAACGCGAATTGGAAGCTGTCAAAAGAGTAGTTGAAGGACGCATCAACGGTCTTGGTGTTTCTGAACCAGTGATTCAAACGGTGGGATCAGACAAAATTTTGGTGCAATTACCGGGAGTTAACGATCCAGAACAAGCCGAACGAGTTCTGGGAGGTACGGCACAGCTAGAATTTCGTCTACAAAAAGCCGGTACAGAAACTCAATTGTTTGCTTTTCAAAGATCGCGAGAAGAATTGAAAGCCAAACAAAAGGAATTGATCAAAACTAAAGACGCAGCCGCAATTGCGAAAAATAAAGAAGAGTTACAAAATAATAATCAAGCGATCGCTGAATTATTTGAAAGTACTAACCCGCCTTTAACTGGTAAATTCCTCAAAGATGCCTATGGGGAACCGACTCAAAACAGCAACTGGAATGTTGCCATTCGCTTTGATACTAAGGGTGGGGAATTATTTGCCCAACTGACAAAAAATCTCGCCGGTACTGGTCGCAGTATTGGTATATTTTTGGATAATGAATCTATTAGCGCTCCTACCGTCGGTCCAGAATTTGCTGCCGCAGGTATTACCGGTGGTGCGGCTGTAATTACAGGTAGATTTACGGCACAAGAAGCAAACGATTTAGGTGTGCAGTTACGCGGTGGGGCATTACCCGTACCAGTAGAAATCGCCGAAAGACGCACAGTCGGTGCAACCTTGGGTAAAGACAGCATTCAACGCAGTATTTATGCTGGCATCGGTGGTCTTAGTTTAGTATTAATTTTTATGGTGGTGTATTATCGACTGCCAGGATTGATTGCCGATATATCGTTAGTCATCTACTCTTTGCTAACTTGGGCTTGCTTTGCTTTGTTAGGTATCACTCTCACACTGCCAGGAATTGCCGGATTTATTCTTAGTATAGGGATGGCTGTTGATGCTAACGTATTGATTTTTGAGCGCACACGGGAAGAGTTGCAATCAGGTAAAAAACTGTATCGTTCTGTAGAATCTGGTTTTTACCGAGCATTTTCTAGTATTTTAGATAGCAACGTGACAACATGGATTGCTTGTGCTGCTTTGTTCTGGCTGGGGTCTGGGTTAGTTAAAGGCTTTGCTCTAACTTTGGCTTTGGGTGTAGCAGTTAGTATGTTTACAGCGATCACCTGTAGTCGGACACTTTTGTTTTTGGCAATTTCAATTCCTGCATTGAAGAAACCAGAACTTTTTTCTCCTAACCTGCCAAGCTCGAATCAGGCAGAGGTAGCTCAATGAAACTAAGTATAAATAAATCGCGATCGCTTTGGTGGACTGTTTCTAGTGCCATCATCCTCAGTGGTATCATCTCAATGGTGATTTCTTGGCAAACTCCGGGAATCAAAGCACCCCTGCGTCCCAGTTTAGATTTTATCGGTGGTACGCGCTTGCAGTTTGAACGCGATTGTACAAAACCCGGTAATTGTGATAAACCAATTGATATTGCCGCTGTTCGCGAAGTAGCCAAAGAACAGGGAATAGGCGATAGCAGCATTCAAGTTGCTGGTGAGAATGGGGTAACAATTCGCACAAAAGATTTGAATGTCGATCAACGCAGCAAATTACAAAACGCTTTAAGCGAAAAAATCGGCGTTTTTGACCCGCAAAAAAATCAAATTGACTCCGTAGGTCCTACATTAGGTGCAGAACTATTTAGGTCTGGTTTATTAGCTCTCGTGGTGTCTTTTATTGGCATCACCGTCTACATGAGCTTCCGCTTTCAGTTAGACTATGCCATATTTGCGATTATTGCTTTGTTTCACGACATCTTGATTACAACAGGGATGTTTTCAATTTTCGGTTTGGTATTTGGCACTGAAGTTGATAGTCTGTTCATTGTTGCCTTGTTAACAATTACAGGTTTTTCAGTGAATGATACTGTGGTCATTTACGATCGCATTCGCGAAACTGTCAAAACTAATCCGAATCGACCAATTAATGATATTGTAGACGATGCTGTTAACCAAACCTTAGCACGGTCAATCAACACAACTTTAACCGTGTTGCTGACATTATTTGCAATCTTTTTCTTTGGTGGCGAAACTTTGCATAACTTCGCCCTAGCCTTGATTATTGGCTTTACAATGGGAGCTTATTCCAGTATATTCATCGCCAGTACTCTTTTAGCTTGGTGGCGCGATCGCACCGGTTCATCCACACCCACAGCTACTACAGAACCAATGGATGCATAAAGGTGAAAGTTAGTCAATGTCAAAAGTTATCCTTGTCTTCCCATTTCCCCCTAGCCTATGGATAAATTTGAAAAATTGCCAATTACAGACCCATCTTTTGTTCAACAAGTGCAAAGGCTACACCGATTAACAGTATACGGTAGATGGTTGTTCTGTATATTTTTGTGGCTCACCCTTGCGCCGATTTGCTTGTGGTCTTTGCGTGAAGAAATTGTTCTGTGGCAACAATATTTTACCTGGGTGGCGGTGCGATATGGACTTATTTATCATCCATTTTCTACCATTGGTTTAGCTTTTTGTATCGGGATGACTGCTGCTGTTTTAGTTTGGCAAAGTCGGAATATCTTAATGGGTTTACCACACCAAGAACAGCAACGTTTAGAAAAACAAGTTTGTCGGATACGTCAGCAAGGATCGAGTCATCCACTGTGGAAGTGGATTTGTCAATAAATATTGAAGTATAAAATTTGAAAATAGTTGGAATATATACACGACAGGAGATATATAGAAAAATCTGTTTTCGAGATAGTCAGTATAAATTGTTTTCAATCTTATATACTACTATAGCTATCTTAAAAAACCTGATATCATGTCCGTTTAATTAACAGTAACCGTCGTAGAGACGTTCCGGTGGAACGTCTCTACAGTATGTGTGATTTGCGCTTCCATGATATGAGTTAAAAAGAGCAAATATACCGTTGAAATTGGGTGCGATGCCATGAATTATACTGAAGTTCAATTTAGCGATCGCAAGTCGGAAATTGACCTTTACCAACTCCAAGAGCTATTTAATATTGCCGCTTTTTGGGCAAAAGGGCGCAGTATAAAAGATATAGGCATAGCCATCGCTAACAGTGAACCAGTAATTACTGTCGGCACTCAAGAACGACTCATTGGCTTTGCTAGGGCAACTTCCGATGGTATCTATCGTGCCACAATTTGGGATGTTGTGATTCACCCAGACTATCGCAGTACTGGACTGGGAAGCAAACTGGTAGAAACGGTTTTGAGTCATCCGCACATGCAGAGAGTTGAGCGTGTGTATCTGATGACAACACACCAACAGGGATTCTACAAAAAAATTGGTTTCCAGAGCAATTCCAGCACCACGATGGTGTTATGCAATCAACCTAACCTTAATTTGCCGACTCCGGAAATCCAGCTTCAGGAATCATCAGGGGGATAGAAACTTGTAGCCTGCTAAAATGCTCAGTTGATTCATTGGTAACAAAAGAAATAATTTCCAACTTTCCTCCCATCACTTCCAACAAAGTTTGATTTAGTAATAGCCTCATTCCCGGCGAAAAACGAGCATTTTGCTTGTCAGTATCAGGCAGTTTATATTCAGATTTAATTAAATCTATTGGCTCACTTGTCGGGATAGCACTAGTTGGCACATCCAAGCAAATATGAATAAATTTACTTGTAGGTGAAGAAGCAGTTGAAATAGAAATACTGCCTTCCTCCATCTGAGTAATTGAAGTATCTACTAAATTTAGCAATACTTGCCTTAGCCAGCGGGGATCTGCCAAAACATAAATTTCTGGATCGGGTGGCAAAAGTTGCAAGGTAAAATTGCGATTTGCCGCCAGCATATAAGTTAAGCTATGAACTTCCTGCAAAACTTCCGCTAAAGATTGGGGCTGAATATCTAACTTGTTGCTACCATATTCTGTCCTGGAAACTTTGAGAATTTCATCAATTAACTTGAGTAATTTTAGCGCTCGTTCGTGAGCTTGGGCGATAAATTCTCGTTCTTCTGCCGCATCTTCACATAAATCCGACAAAATTAACTGATGTAAACCAATTAAACCATTAAGAGGCGATCGCAATTCATGGGTAGTCCGTGCTAAAAATCCCGCTTTAAACTGGCTCATTTCCTTAGCCATTTCATAAGCCAGCATTATACGCTTCATTTCTTGCTCAAGTGCTGATACATCCTGTTTAAGCACTACAGATGAGCTAGAGGACGTTTCCCGTTGTGGAAATAACGCACTCAAACTCAGCCCCAATACTATTCCCACTCCCAAATATACCCAGTTACTCCAATCCATAAATTTGGCAATATCAAGTTATTAATTAACCATCAACAAAAGCGAAGCAAAATTTCCAAGTTTTGAGTCCGTCAATCCTAAGCTGTAGGTAAAGATTTTTCTGTTTTGTGATTTATTTGAAATTTGAAGATAAAACCAGCAGTTTTTATCTTCAGCACCCATTTGACAAAACTGCCCCATTCCTATCACTCAGCATATTCCTTGATTTTGACTTCCTTGTGGAAATTCTAACTTGCCATTGCCAAAATTTAGCCCAAAGATATTAGTTGACACTCCCCGCTCACTTATAGACGGGGATTCTAGTTTCACAGACGCAACTTGCTTAGACTGCCTTTTGACAACCAAAGTAGAGGTTACGACTCTAAAGCGCGTTACATTGGGACTGCCCGTCCCTAACTTGTTTTGCAAGACTTAAAATATTAATTGCCGCGTTTGTATCTCTGTGCAACTCAGATCCACAACTAGATATATGGATGCGAGTTGATAGACATTTTTTCACAATTGCACCACATTCTGAACACATTTGTGATGTATAATGTGGTGCTACTGCAATGGCTAATTTACCAAATTTACCAGCAAAATCTCTGGAACCTTTTACTTTTTTTTAAATGAGACCTGGAACTTGTTTAACCGCTTTCTTGCCTTTGATCGAGAACTTTTAATTTGGTTCTTGATGCCCGTTTAAATCGGTGTAAAAGCTTTCAATTCACACGTTTAAACCGAGTTTATTATCTGTTTTTGGTTGAATCTCTTTAACTTCAACATCAACACCAAACTGGCAGTAATAGCCATCGGCACCACGTACTAATCTAACTCGCTTGATTAATTTAACAGGAGAGATTTGAATATCCCACTTACTGAGCAACGTTGCTGTTTATCAGGGGTTTTCAACATTTACTTTATAAAACAATCTCACAGCTATTGAAGTAATTTTTCTCGCTTATAACTCTAATTTCACCGCACCTTGTCGCAAAATTTGCCAATTGCTCCCAGTCCATTGAGCAACAGTCGAAGGTACACCGATTCCTGGTATTTCTCCTTGGCATTCTGTTTCTGCTAAAGTCAGAACATCGGGAAATTGAGCCGCAATTTCTGTTATTGTCTGCAAAGCCGGTTGACCTGATACATTAGCGCTTGTAGTGGCAAGGGGACCCGTTTGCGCCAAAATATTTTGAGCGATCGCACTGTTCGGTACTCGTATCCCAATTGTCATTGAGTCCGTAGGATTCATTCTTTTTGGTACACACCCTGACGCTGGTAACACCAATGTCAACGCTCCCGGCAAATACTTCTCCATGACTGAGCGCCAAATTTTATACTCTTCATCACTACCTACAACATAAGACCACAAATCTTCTACATCTGCCGCCATCAAAATCAACGGTTTATCTTGGCTGCGTTGCTTCGCGGCAAAAATTAATTCTGCTTTTTCTGGTAGCGCTGCGAGTGCGGGAACAGTATCTGTAGGAAAGCTTACTAAAAAGCCATCGCAGGCACCAGCAATCAAATCAATTAGCGAAACTTGGGTCATATTAATTAACCTTATATTTATTTTATTAGTTTCAGAGACTGAGGGATTACTTTCAACAGGTAGACGGGTCATCAAATCAATAACTGTAAATATTTTTCCTGCTTCATCTACGACTTTTCTTAGTCGCCAAATAATTCCATTCTTTATTGTTGATTAGGGTTTTATTACAGTTTTAGTCATTTTGTAAAAATAATAATAATAATCGAATAATATGTCTATTGTTAAGCATAGACCAACTCCTTATACCAATTTTAGGTGATGCACATAACCCCCTCAGGCGCTTTAGCTTGGGGCGTTACACCTGCAAGGAACACCTGCGTGGGCGCTCTTAGGCGCATCTTCATACGGAAGGAAATGGTATTACATGATTTTCATTATTGATAGACTTCAGGTGATTTCCAAAATAAAAATTACCACACAATTTCATTCCATCATCAGGCTGAACGGCTGTTCACCTTCTTAATCGGTAAGATTATTTGAATAAATCACCTAATGTATTTATTTAGGCGTATTGACAAAATAGATTTTATTCAGCTTTTAAATAATGCATTGCACTATTACTTTTTCTCATAGAAAATTTATACAAATAACATAATTATTCAAGTTTTACAGGTCTAAAGTTTGGTATTTATAATTTATATTTTATCATTAAGAGCAAGTTAATATCATGTTATTATCCACCAGCGATTCTAAAACCCCCTCCCTTCAGCACTTGGTTAAGATTTGGGCAGAGCGTTACACAGTTGACGTATCTTCTTTATCCAAAAATCCCAAGTTCTATGGAGAATTGATGAAAGCAGCTTTGCCAGAAGCTCGAGCGTTAACCGCATCTAAATTATGCAACAATGTACTATATCGCACAAACAGTCAAGCAGCGACACAGACGAAATCCCTCTATGAATATATTCCTGAAATTATTGATTCTCAATTGGGGCAGCGAATAAATCAAGTTGCCGCACAGGTGTATCAAAAAACATTGGAAATGTATCAACAGCAGTCTGGTCTGATTGTCACTCCTATAACCAGACAAATCACAAAAGAAAATGCTTATAACCAGGTCTCTCTTTCATTATCAGCAATACCAAATATAGAAAAGCTGGCAAATGAGCTAGAACCATTGTTACTGAAATATCAAGACCAACACATAACGGCAAATGATTGGCGCGTCGTTGGCTTTCTAACTACGCTGTTCAATTTCAGTAATAAGTTACTTATCAATCAATTGACAGCAGCAGAGAAAATTCTACTGTGTCCCTACTTCAAGTTTATTGAAGAAGAAGTCGCTCTTCCCTGGCACCGAGTTTGTGCAGCAGCAGCTAAACATGAGTTAGGTTCTCCAGCCTTAAATTTAGTTGAGGAAATGTTTCCTGTAGCTTCTGAGATTAGTTCAACAGTTTACTGCCGACTTTTACAATTATTTCCCGATCATCGTAGCCGAAAAGGTGGATTGAGCGATCCAGATGTCGCACATTCTTGTCTTCGAGACTTAGATATGTTCCAAGCTTACTTATGGCTTAGTGTGTTAGAGGAAAATATAAAACCTGTGGAACAGGAACTTGTGCCTCTATGTGTGATGGTCATGCCGAGTGTAGGAGTGAAATGGGAAATGATCGATAAATGGAAACGACTATTAATTGATGAAATAGAAAGCTGTGTAAAGCTAGAACATAAGTTGCTTTTGCTGGATTACACTCAAGGTATGGAACAAGCATTCTTTGAGGCACGTAGACGCTTAGGTGACCGGGGTGAAATGATCAAAATCCCCTCTGAGTTAGGGGAAAATTTGACTTTTAACTTCAACTCTTAAAATCTCAGGACTTATAAAAAAGCTTTGTCACCTACTTCCATAGCATCCCAATTTGGCAAAAACGCCCACAGGTTAGAAATGCTGGCTCAATAAACAAAGCCTGCCTTGTCTACGACAATACCCGCTTTGTGCGTATAGCGATACCCACAAAGTGGGTATTGCGGCTTTCATTGGGATGCTCCCGTTCTATAGTCTGGTTTAGGTTCGGTCTAACAACACTCTTGCAACGGCAAAGCGTTCAATTCCTGCTAAATCGGCATGAATTTCAACTTCATAATAGCTACCTTGATTTTGCAACATTTCCCGCACTGCATCCGCCTGTCCTGCCATCATCTCAACCAACCACAAGCCACCAGGTCGTAAATAAGTGGGAGAAATATCTATCAAATGGCGGATGCAATCTAAGCCATCAGCACCCCCATCCAGGGCTAGATGTGGTTCGTGGTCAACTACTTCTGGTTGTAGCGTAGAGACGGTGCTGGTGGGGATATAAGGCGGGTTTGACACCATACCGCTAAACTGACCTTTGAGCAATTCTAGCGGCTCCCACCAAGAACCTTGATAATAGCGAATGCGGTCAGCCAAACCGCAATTTAAAGCGTTTTGTTGGGCGATCGCCAAAGCATCTGAACTGCAATCAACAGCATGAATTGTTGCTGCTTTAAAGACATCTGCTAATCCTAAAGCGATCGCCCCACTACCAGTCCCCAAATCCGCCCAGTTACCTTGCTGTAACAGCGGATTTTTCTTGCTAGCAGCCACAGCCAAATCAATCAAATACTCAGTTTCTGGTCTGGGAATCAAAACCGCATTCGACACCGCGATTTTAAACTTTCGCCAAGGTGTAACTCCAGCAATGTACTGCACTGGCAAGCGGTCATTTAATCGTCTGCGCCAAAGATGCTCTAAATCTTCTAAAGGTAATTTGAGGGCGATCGCCGATGAATCTTTATAAGAGTCCAAACGCAATGCCAAGCGGTCTAAATCAGCTACCTCTTGTAGTAACCAATCTACCTCAAAAACAGAAACATCACTTGCGATCGCTGCCTTGATTGCTGCATTGCGCCACTGCCAAAGTTGTAAACCAGAAACTAGAGTTGGCTGTGTATCTGTCATGGTGAGGACGTTAAGGACGCTTGGGAGCCGCAGCAGGCTTATTACCCCCACGAGCTGGAGTATTAGCAGGCTTATTTCCTTCTCTGGGAAGTGTCTTGATATATTCTCTCGACTCTGGGGATGGTACCAAAACAACTTGCGAGAGCCAGTTATCGTTTTTATCCTGCAAAGTTTTAATTACACCGTCTACATCAATTACTTGAATATCAGCTTTTGGAAACTTTGGCTTCACCTGAGTCAACAAACCTTGTGCGTCTTGCTTGCTTAAAAACAAAGGAATAAGTTGCTGATTGTCAGTTTTTAGTTGAATTGGTACATATCCTTGTTCTGGTGAAAACCTGACAGCAAAAACAGGCACGCTCTTAAATTGATTTACCTGCTGACCGCTTTGACGCAGCAAGTCCATCGCTCCCTTTACCTCCGTATCCACAGGTTTAAAGGCAAATAGAAGGCGGTTTGGCTGATTTTTGCTTTGTTGCAGCTGCTGATAAATTACCCCTAAAGGCACTGCCGTCACTTGTAAGCTTTTGACCACTTCTTCCATTTTCGGGTCTTTGCCTTTAAGATTCTGTAATTCCTTAATAAAGGACTGAGCCTCCTGCCGACTCAGATAAACACCAGTCACAGAACCAGTGGATTTTTGCCCATTTTGACCCTCAGGAATAGGACGGCTTAAAGGTAAACCTTGGGAGTTAGTGATTAAATAAACCGGTACTGAATCGAGTTTTTCTTTGACCTGTTGTTCTGTCAATGCCAGCACTGGGAGATTTCCCACAAATACCGTCGAGAGCAGTGTACTCCCAATTAATCCTAATGTTGCGCCCCAGCGAACCAATGATTTCATGACTTTTCCTCGCATCAATACTTTAATTAAGTCGAGACTTTGGTTGGATTGGCACAGAACCAACTTGTTTTAGTTATAGTATCGTCTTCGCCAATTGACAGTGATGTTTTCTTAATTTCGCCTTGCTTTTCACAAAGAAATGCTGTACTAGCATTGATTGCTGCCACTTTCTACCTAACGACGAAATCTGGAAACTCTCAGTAGTAGATGTGGGTGTAGAAAAAAATCAGAAAAATTCCCAATCAAAGCAAATTTCCGAAAAACTAATCCCTCATAACCCCACATTATGAATCCACATACCGTGAAAAGTTAGGCTTTTTACAAGCAGCAAAAAATGTCCTCTACCTTTAAAGCGATAAATGCCATTTTATTGTCTTTTCTGAGGATAGTTGACGCCATTGCCTAATGGATCGTTCCACTAATTTTAATTTAGTATGTGCTTAAACTTACAAACGAAATAATTCAACATTTACCGCCCCAGTTAACATAAAGGCTTTAAAATCTGCTAAAAGCAGAGAACCAGCAAAATAAAATACGTATTGTTACTACTAAAATATTATAAAACTAATACCTTTTTCTGGAATACAACACTTACCCAACCTTTAGTAAAACTCTCAGGAAGTTTTTATTTTTTATTAAGAAATCATCAAAATCTTAGATTCTGCTAATAAATCTAAGATTTTTTAATTTGCTTTATCAAATCGGGATGACAGGATTTGAACCTGCGGCATCCTGCTCCCAAAGCAGGCGCGCTACCAAGCTGCGCTACATCCCGGATATAATTATCCACTATTTAAAGTGGTTTAATTTTAATCAAGCATAATTGCTTTGTTTAAAAGCAAAACCTTGGTAAGTTACCATGTTTTTGCTTTCGCATAGCAACTATAACATAATATCAGATTTTCTGGTTGTTTAATTAATTTATTTCATCCTCAAACTACTTTGCAAATAATTTTTCAAATGTAAATACAAATTTTTGTATTTACACCGATAAATAAGTTAAACCCAACCTGGTTCTCTGATAAAAATAGTCTTTTACAATCATAGCTTACTTTTTGTTAGCAAGCATATTTATTAGATCAGGGATTACTGAGGATACCAAAACATGCCTTTAATACCTTCAGGATCGGCAACAAAGCCCATAGTCCGATAGAAATCGACAACATGAGGGTCAGCGAAGAGAGTAACATTGCTAATTTCTTCACTCCGGAGTTTTTTGAGTACGTATTTCATCAGTGCTTTACCCAGTCCTTTAGCTTGAAAGTCCGGGTGAACTACCACATCCCAAATAGTGGCATTAAAAGCGTGGTCTGAGGTAGCACGGGCAAAACCAATTAGCCGTCGTTGGGTTCCTCGCACTTGCCACATTGTGGCTACGAGAAAACTATGCTCGATCGCTTTTTTCACTTTTCTCAAAGGACGACGCGACCAACCGACGGCATCACAGAGTTCTTCTAATTCATACAAGTCAATATCTCGCTCTGTACTAAAAACGATGCGAGTCTCCTTCGGAGGAGTAACGCCTTCGCCATTGGAGCTAGAATTGCCTACAACTTCCGCGCTCATCTCTTCAAAGGAGTTCGTCCTAGATGACGCTACAGCTTCGGGAGTACTAAACCAAGTTTTCCAAAAACCCATGCCAACGTGGTTCGGCTAGTATAACTGAATTGGTTTCCATTGAAACAGTGTTGACCCACTTTTGAATCTCGCTAACCATTTGCAACCCCTCACACTGAAAATTTTTCTAGTATGATTGGGGATTTTCAATTGGTTTAACCAGTTAGGGCGTGTTTCACACCAATCATTTTCAACTTTAGCATTTTGTTGTGGAGCTAGGAGAAATTAACCAAAACCGAAGGATATGAGGGTCAATTGTATATAAACAAAATGACTGGGGTATGGGACTGGGGATGGGGAACAACGGGGAACAACGGGGAACAAGGGGAACAAGGGGAACAAGGGAAACAAGGGACTCCTTGGAGAATAATTCTTCTTTGCCCCCATCCC
>NZ_JAOWRF010000079.1 GCF_025753815.1 Plectonema radiosum NIES-515
AAGGGGGATGGGGGAGATGAAGAAGAAATTCCCCCAAGTCGTCCTCCAAGGAGTCCATTCCTCTTTGCTAATTCCAACAAAAAAGTGATCGTTTCACAGTGTTGGCTTTCGTGTTGAAGCAAAAAGCAGAGAAGACGTTCTTGCTGCTGTAAATCAGCTACTTCTAAGTAATCTAGGACGTTCTTTCTAACTGCGTCCAAGTAATAGTAAATTTCTTCCAAGTTTGGTAATTGGATTCGCTGTGATTTCGGCAATCCATCAGCTGCAAAAAATTTGCGGTATTGGGGAAATAAACAAGAATTACCTGCACCACGTTCTAGTAGCCATAACGACTCAGTGTAGGCAATATGTCCCAAGTGCCATCCCACAGGGCTAAAATCGGGATGAACTTGACGGCAAAATGTGGCTTTGTCCATATCCTGGAACAAAGCCAGAGTGTTTCTTCGACATTGATACAAAGCAAGGGAAATTGCTTGTTGTAAATTAGATTTTCTTAATTTCGATATCACAGTCTTCTTCCACAGTCATAATGCTATTTTCCGGGAAAGCAGTCCAATTACCAGGGAATAGCGGTTCAGATGCAATAATTACCGAGTTAGGGAAAATTAAATCGTCCCGCAACCAGTAAAGAGACGGAGGTGGTGAGCTTGCAGCAAAGCGTGAAGCAATCAACCGATGTCCATCGCTAATTATCACATTTACTGAAACATCTACTTCATGATGTTTGGCTAAATCTAAAAGCATTAATAATGTCTTGCGTAAAGCAGATTCTAAAGTTAGATGTTGATTGTCTTGCCACTGTGAGAGCAGTAGGGCAAAAATATGCTCAGAATCAGTACTTCCATTGATTAGTTCGTAATATTCAGGAGGTATAATGCTGCGAATTTCTCTATATAATGTTTTTCGGAAATTCTCAATTCTGCCATTGTGAATGAATAGGAAATTTTTATAGTTGAACGGTTGACAATTAGCAAAATCTAATGCTTGACCTTGTGTAGCACTACGAACATAACTCAGTACACATTTAGACTCAACAAAACGGCACAGATTTGGTAGATTAATATCGTTCCAAATCGGCAGTGTATTTTTGTAGGTGAAAGGTTCGGTATCTTTTTGAGGATGATACCAACCGACACCAAAACCATCAGCGTTGACTACCCCAGAAGTCATTTCACGGGGTTGGTAACTTTGCACTATCAACGAGTGTTCTGGTTTGTATAAAAGATGTTCTAGAGAAATAGGCAAACCAAGGTAGCCAAGTAATCGGCACATAATTTAAGTATTTGCTTTAATTGAGCTATGTGAGTGAGAGTTAAATGAATAATCGCTCTGGTGAAAATCAAAAACTTTCTTTTTCCTAAGCCTTTACATAATTTAACATTTATTAAAGATAATTATTATGTGTCATGCCGAGGTTATCACCTTTTTTGAATTTTTAATTTAAAAAAAGTTAAATACTGAAACATCAAATATCTAAAAAATACTCAGTAAAATTATTGCTTTCTTTTCCACATTCCACACGGAAATTAGTAGTATATGTGAACTACATTCCCAGAAAATCCAAAATTATAATTTGGACACCTAAGTAACCATCAAGGAAAAAAAATTATCTAGGAAAAAATGCCCATTGATATGGGACTCATATCTGATTGCGTGAAATACACTTCCGGCTGATTGGGGTCAGTTGTGTTAGCGTCAAGTAGGGCACGATCCTTTATGCTTTGGTGGGTGACTGCAAAGTCCGTAAACCCTACATGTACTTAGATTTTTTCACGCAATTAAACCGGATTCGGATATAGTGAGTTCCTTTCCCCTGAAGAAAATTGCCCAATTTCCTACTCAACATACATCACTGGATCGACGATTCCCAATTCGGCAAAAGCCGCTAGACGCAAGCGGCAAGAATCGCACATTCCGCAAGCTTTATCACTACCTGCGTAGCAAGACCAAGTTAATTCCCACGGCACACCTAATTTATTGCCAAGTTGGATAATTTCGGTTTTTTTTAGGTTAATTAGGGGCGATTCAATTGTAATCGCTTCTCCAATACGTCCTTGTTTCGTTCCTAAACGAAAGACTTCTTGCATCGCTTGGATGTAATCAGGGCGACAATCAGGATATCCAGAATAATCTAAAGCATTAACGCCAATGTAAACGCGATCGCCGCCGATAATTTCAGCTATTGCGAGGGCAAAGCTTAAAAATATTGTATTGCGAGCCGGAACATAAGTCACAGGGATATCTTGTGACATTTCAGCGAATGTACGTTCTTGGGGTAAATCAATCGCGTCGTCTGTAAGTGCCGAACCGCCCCATTGCCGTAAGTCAAATTTTACCACTTGATGTTGTACCGCTCCAGCTTGTTGAGCGACTAAAAGTGCTGACTGTAACTCTCGTCGATGTCGCTGCTGGTAATCAAAGGATATAGCGTGGCACTCATAACCATCAGCTTTGGCTTGATACAGAATTGTGGAAGAATCTAATCCTCCGGACAACAGAATTACAGCTTTCATCTCGGTTTTTATTTTTGTTTTGATTTGATTTGTTTGTCAACATGCCACAAACAGAGGTTGCAGAGTATATGCAAGCCTGCTCTATAACGAACAAGAGAGTGGCAAGCCGCCTTAAATAAGGCAATTGCATCAATGGAAGCCAAAACGTGGCACGATGACTTAAACAAGCCGCTCTGGATTTATCCCGGATTTCGGAGATTATTCAATGAAAATAATTCTAAGTGTATAAGCGATCGCAATTTCAAATGAAACTCTTGTTGTGAAAAATCTTCTAAGTAGTATATTTTGGGGCTTTTGTAATTTTACTGACAATAAACTGAGGAATTTTAACTTGTCTTCAATCGATATTAATCCCGGTAAGTAATTGCCTAAAAGCAGAGCGAGAAAGTAACCCTTAATTATTACTTAATTTTTCAAGTTAAGAAAAAGACATATTAGGTTTTGTGTAAAGCGCAAAAAAAACTAATCGCTCAAAACTAAATATACAAAACAAACTTAGATTGCGGGAACTCACAACAAACTTTGAAATTCTTCATAAATAGAGCCTCTATGTTACCATCTGGATGGTTTTAGACGGTTCGTGACTAGCAATCAAGTATAAACGCCAACGCTCGAAGCGTCTTTAGATTTGGTGGTTGAGGAGAAAATAGTAGTGCAAAATAGCATGTCAGTGGCAGAACCGAATCCATATATACAACGAAACCAGCCACGACCGATCCGCATAGGCGTGATTGGGGTGGGTAACATGGGACAACATCACACGCGTGTGCTCAGTTCAATGAAAGACGTTGAACTGGTCGGGGTGTCAGATATTAATGTTGAGCGAGGGTTAGAAACTGCCAGCAAATATAAGGTGCGTTTCTTTGAAGATTACTGTGACTTACTGCCTCATGTAGATGCAGTTTGTGTCGCAGTTCCCACCCGCTTGCATTATGCCGTCGGCATCAACTGTCTTTTGGCAGGAATTCATGTTTTGATGGAAAAGCCCATCGCTGCGAGCATTTCTGAAGCAGAATCCTTAGTAAATGCCGCTGCTGAATCTCAATGTATCCTGCAAGTAGGTCACATTGAGCGCTTTAGTCCAGCTTTCCAAGAATTGAGCAAAGTGCTAAAAACAGAGGAAGTGCTGGCTCTAGAAGCTCACCGCATGAATCCTTACTCAGACCGGGCAAACGATGTGTCAGTTGTGCTGGATCTGATGATCCACGACATTGACCTACTTTTAGAATTAGCCGCATCTCCAGTAGTGAAGTTGACCGCTAGTGGTAGTCGCGCCCAAGACTCTGGCTACTTAGATTATGTCACAGCTACCTTGGGGTTTGCTAATGGCATTGTCGCTACCGTTACAGCCAGCAAAGTCACTCACCGTAAAATTCGCCGCATTTCTGCTCATTGCAAAAACTCGTTTACGGAAGCAGATTTTCTGAAAAATGAAATTTTGATTCATCGGCACAGTACTGCCAATTCAATGATGGATCATCGACAAGTTTTTTATAAGCAGGATGGTTTAATAGAACAAGTCTACACCAGTAACATTGATAAGCTGGGTGCAGAATTAGAGCATTTTGTCAACTGTGTACATGGTGGCAATCAACCTTCAGTTGGTGGCGAACAAGCCCTAAAAGCTCTCCGATTGGCAAGTTTAATTGAACAAATGGCTTTGGAAGATAAAGTTTGGAACCCATTAGAATGGCAATCAGAGCACTTAGTCCAATCATTGTCCCCTACAGTTTAAAAGGTAAAAGGTGAGCGTTAATTTGGTGAGTCCAGCACAATTTGTCTTTTGGTTTCCACTATGAACCGGATAAGAGCGAACCCGCTAAAGAGTGGACGGGTTTCCTATACAGGGTGACTAAGTGGCGATCTTCGACTTGTTGAGCGTCACCCGAAAGGTAGAA
>NZ_JAOWRF010000366.1 GCF_025753815.1 Plectonema radiosum NIES-515
CCCCATCCCCCCATGTTGCGATAAAAGCGATCGCTTGTGCTTGCAACTGCGATAAAATTCTCAAGCACAACGCACTCCACAGCTATGCAAATCAACTGGGAAACTGCCAAAACCTACGAAGATATTTTTTACCACAAAGCTGACGGTATCGCCAAAATCACCATCAATCGTCCCCACAAACGCAATGCTTTTCGTCCGAAAACCGTCTTTGAACTTTACAACGCTTTTTCTGATGCCCGTGAAGATACTACTATTGGTGTTGTACTATTTACAGGATATGGACCCCACACAGATGGGAAATACGCCTTTTGTGCTGGTGGCGATCAAAGTGTGCGAGGACACGCAGGTTATGTAGATGATGATGGTGTACCCCGTCTGAATGTATTAGATTTACAACGGCTGATTCGTTCGATGCCGAAAGTAGTAATTGCTTTGGTAGCTGGATATGCGATCGGTGGTGGACACGTTTTACACTTAATTTGCGATCTCACCATCGCAGCCGATAACGCCATTTTCGGGCAGACTGGTCCCAAAGTCGGCAGTTTTGATGGTGGTTTTGGCGCAAGTTATCTTGCCCGCATCGTCGGACAAAAAAAAGCGCGAGAAATTTGGTTTCTCTGCCGTCAATATACTGCACAACAAGCCGAGGAAATGGGTTTAGTTAATTGTGTCGTACCCATAGAACAACTAGAAAAAGAAGGAATTCAGTGGGCACAAGAAATATTAGAAAAAAGTCCCATCGCTATTCGCTGTCTCAAAGCCGCATTCAATGCCGATTGTGATGGACAAGCTGGTTTGCAAGAACTCGCAGGTAATGCCACTTTACTTTATTACATGACCGAAGAAGGTTCTGAAGGCAAACAAGCTTTTCTTGAAAAGCGTCCGCCAAATTTTCGCGACTTTCCCTGGCTTCCTTAAAAACTCAAAAATCGCACCTTTAAGCAAAGATGCGATTTTGGAAAATGTGAAGATTCTTTACAAATTGACAAATATTAAAACCAAATTTATTTTGATCTGAGTAATTTGAGGAGTTTGGTAATAATCAGCCCCTAAATTAAAACTGCCTGAGCAAGTGCCTGTTCAGAAGTGCAGACGGCAGTTTGAGTAACACAAGCAACTGCAATTTTATCTAAACTAGAACCTAAAGAACTAGAAGCCAAAACTGGTGTTGCATCCGGCAAACTCCAAACATCTTCCAAGCTTTCCCAGGTAGGTGCAAAGGGTGGGAGCGCGAAAGAGCAAGCCTTCCAACTTCCGAGAACTGGCGCTCCCAACTGTTGGCAAAGTCCGCCACGGCGTCCTTCTGGCTTATAATGACGACAATATCGACAGGCAGAAGTCAAGAATTTAATGGGTTTCATCTGGGTTGATTTTAAATCCCGTTAGGGCTGATTTCTACTTTCAATTCTCCTCTACATATAAATACCTATTTAAGCCATAAACCCATTATTCTGTATATGTTCTAGCGATCCCGATGAAAGTATTAACTTTATAAAATTTTTAGATTTGTGTCATATTTGGCAATAATTCAACTCCCGTAAATATAGCAGTCTGAGGCTCAAAAGCATTAGGGATCAAGGTTAAGCCTTATGTTTTAGATTTAGTCAGCGTGTTAAATTCACCTCAAAAAATGTCAAATAACCTTGCTTTTCTAAATATTTTGGTGCATCATCTCCATCTTTGCTGGCAATGGTAAGTGGTTCATCAGGGATTAATGCATGAGTCCACAAGGAATGACTACCCTTTGCGGGACGATAGATAAACCCCCCTTGATGAAGCAGATTTCTGCCTGAAAACTAGCCAAGTGTATGGGAGGATGTTTTTGAACAGATTAAAATTATTGATTTTTTCGACTTCAATACCAGTCGTTACTAAAGATGAGGGTTGCCATCAGGTTATTGTGATTGAATATACTGCTAATGTAGTAAGTGATAAAATCAACGCGATCGCACTGAGAAAAAGCACCATTTCAGTACTATGCCTAGATACATATCTTGCACCAAGCCCGAACGATTAAAATCGCGGCTAAACAAACCAAGTCCCTTCGGGTTCGCCAGTCGCCTGCGGAGGGAAACCCTCCCGCAGCGCTGGACTCACCGCCTACGCGGAAAGCGCGGAAAATCAGGGGTTCTGTAGCCTGGGTCGGCAGGCTTTGTTCGAGTAGCCGCGATTTTAATCGTGCTTGTGCAAGATGTGAGTAGATACATAAATATTTCGTAAATATTAGCAACTTTAATTGTGTGCGAAAATCGTTATCAACTAAGGTGATAACTTGCAGGACTTATGGTGACTGTAATGCTGGGTCAAAAGCTTGGTGGACGCTACCAAATTCTCAAATATTTAGGAGAAGGGACTTTTGGGGTTACTTTCGTAGCTGAAGATATGCAACGACCGAGAAATCCTAAGTGCGTTGTCAAGCAGTTTAAAGCAAAAGCTATTGATCCGTACACTTTACGAGAAGCACAACGGCTTTTTGACCAAGAAGCAGAAATGCTGGAAACTTTAGGAAAACATGACCAAATCCCCTCTCTTTTAGCTCACCTTGACGAAAATCAGGAATTTTATTTGGTTCAGGAGTTTATCGAAGGTCACGATTTAAGTGCAGAATTGCCTTTAGGCAAACAACTCAGCGAAGCTGATGTGATTGAAATTTTAGAACATATTCTCGAAGTTTTAGCTTTCGTCCATCAGCACGAAATTATTCACCGAGATATCAAACCATCAAACATCCGGCGGCGTCAAGATGGTAAAATTGTCTTGATTGACTTTGGTGCGGTTAAACAAATTAGTACCCAAGTTATAAATTCTCAAGGGCAAACGAGTTTTACTGTTGCGATTGGCACTCCTGGTTATATGCCAAGCGAACAAGCTAATCGTCATCCCCAATTCAGCAGCGATGTTTATGCAGTGGGTATGATTGGGATTCAAGCACTGACAGGAATATTCCCACTCCACTTGCCAAAAGACTCTCAAGGTGAAGTTGTTTGGCAAAATCAAGCACGGGTAAGTCAACAGTTAGCAGATTTTATAGATAAAATGGTGCGCTACGACTTTCGTCAGCGTTATTATTCAGCTTCCGAAGCATTGCAAGCTTTAAGGGCAATAGCACCTTCTGGCACAAAAATACACAATAAAACAACAGCAATTTCTGGGACTTCAAGAGTCACTGCAACTACACAAACTCAGCCAGAGCGATCGCCGAATAAATTTATGATAGGATTGGCGATCGCAGCACTACTTGCAATAAGTATTGCATATTGGTACTTAATTCATCCTTCTAAACCACCATTACCACCAGAAAATTTCTTAACTTATGGAAATTCAAGTTTAGGGATAAAAATTAAATATCCCCAAAGCTGGGAAAGACGAGATATAGACAATCCGATCACTGGGGAACAAGTTGCATTTGTCTCTCCCAAACAAAGTAATGCAGACAAATTCCAAGAAAAACTAACTATCAGCGTTGAAGATTTTTCCGGGACATTAGAGGATTTTAGCGATACATCTACTAAAGACATCACGAGACATTTGGTAAAAGCTGAAATTCAAAAGCCTGGTGACACAATTCTGGCAAATAAATCAGCGTATAAATTAATTTATACTGGTAAAGATGGGGAAAATAATTTAAAAAGTATGCAAATTTTTACTTTAAGAGGTGATAAAGCATATGTCATTACTTATACGGCAGCAATAGATAATTATGACGACTTTATCCAAACAGCAGAAACAATGATTAAATCATTTGAAATTCAGTAGTAGAGACGTTCCGGTGGAACGTCTCTACAATATATATATGATTTGCCGGATATAAAATGAAAAAAACGGTTTATCCGCACTATCAAACTATGACGATTATTACCCTGCAATTGTCACCGTAATTGAAACAAAAACTACGGTAAAGTATTGTACGTAGGGATGTCCAAAGCATTCAAAAATTATTAGCTGAAGCCTTCGCACCAACAATAGAAGCATTGCTGGAACAAACATCTACTCAATTGAATAATAACAACTGGGAAGATGAACTGGAGTTGGAAGAAAGTATAGATAGATTGTTAGATGAGTTTGCATTACAGGTTAACTCAATACCAACACTTTCAGATTATGCAGTCAGTCGTGAAGGTATTTACGAGGAACATTTTTAGCTGTGATATATCTTGTGGATACAACAGGACTTACTACGTTTTGTGGATCGCAACAGTCCATTAAACACAATTGTCAGAAATGTGAGAAAAAAACTTAGAGAGTTACGCCTAAGTAGCCAATAATACGGACAAACCTATACGTCTATTGACAAATATCCGTGTCTTTAATTATTTCGTCAACAGCCTCTCTAAGTCGTTTTTGCCAGTCAGGGACGGCTTTTAACT
>NZ_JAOWRF010000205.1 GCF_025753815.1 Plectonema radiosum NIES-515
CCCTCATCAATTTCCTTCAGAGGAAGATTCGCTGGGTCTAAGTCTTTCTCGCCAAGACTGAGTTGGTGAGGAATCAGAAGAGCCGGATCTGCTGTTTGACTCTGGGGCAGAGGATTGAGTTTTTCTGGGTGACGAAGAGGAAGAATCCGATTCTACTCGTCTAGATCGTCGTCGTGAAGAAGACCTAGAGGAAGAATCGCTAGAATTTGATTCTTCGCTTCTGTAGCGACGCCTTCTCGACGATGAACTCGATGAAGGTGTATCATCATTTTGTTGCTGATAGCGTCTTCGGCTGCGTCTTGGGGTATCGTCTTGTTGTTGTTGTTGCTGATTGTCTTGAGAATCGCGGCTTCTGTATCTGCGTCTTCTGGATGGGCGATCGCTATTATCAGAATTGTTAGAATTATCAGAATTATCAGAACTTACTCGTTTACTTCGCCTTCTATTATTAGAGTTGTCAGAATCATCTGAGTTATCCTCCGATTGGCGAATAGGACGATTAACAATTCGGTTAGGTTTGACGCGCTCCGCTTTGATGGTGCCTTTACGACCTTCTAACTTCGGTCGAGAGGGAAACTTTTCTACCGGCATTCCTTTTACAGCTACTTCCATAAATTCATGCCAAGTGGAAGCAGCACTACTACTGCTACCCCAAGTAGGTTTGTTATCGTCGTTACCTAGCCAAACTCCTGTAACTAATTGGGGAATATAACCAATAAACCACAAATCGCGGGCTTCATCAGAAGTGCCTGTTTTTCCGGCTACAGGTCGATCTAATTGGGCAGCGCGACCTGTACCATCTTCTACGACGTTTCGCAGCATCCAGGTCATGATAGCACTGCTCTCAGGGTCGAGAGCCTGCACCGGTTGATAACTAGCTTTCCATATTTCTTTGCCTTGACGGTTGAGGATGCGGGTAATACCGTGAACTTCTGTGTGTAACCCAACATTAGCAAAGGTGCCGTAAGCGCTGGTTAACTCCAACAAATTGACTTCATTAGAACCAAGTGCCAAAGAATAAGTCGGTTTAAGTGGAGATTTAATCCCCATATCATGAGCTAGTTTGATTGTTGGCTCAAATCCGACATCGATCAACACCTTCACTGCAATGATATTAATTGAGTTGGTGAGAGCATCTCTCAAGTTCATCCAGCCGCGAAAGTTTTCGCTGTAGTTTTTTGGCTCATAGCCATCGACAACAAAAGGTGAATCCTCGTAACCATCGTAGGGATTTTTCCCTGTTGCGATCGCCGTCGCATAAACAAATCCTTTAAATGTTGAACCAGGTTGACGCTGTGCCTGGGTCACGCGGTTAAATTGATACTTCCCAAAATCTTTTCCCCCCACCATTGCCTTAACTTCACCAGTACGAGGGTCAATCGCAACCATTGCCGCTTGCTTAAAGTTCTCCCAGCGTCCTTCATTTCGGAGTATTTTGGCTACTGAATCTTCTGCGGCTTTTTGCCAAGTTGGGTTAATAGTAGTTTCTACCACTAAACCGCCACCCGCGAGCACATCAGCAGAAACATACTTCGGCAATTCTTTCTGAATGTAGGTGGTAAAGTAAGGTGCTTCTACTTGCAATCGCTTGGGCAAACTGCTTTTCAGGTTTATTGGTTCAGTACTCCCTGCTTGCCTTTCGGCGGCTGTAATAAAACCGTCTTCTTGCATTCGCTGCAATACCAGATTTCGCCGCTGTTTAGCGGCTTCTGGATTGCGATCTGGGGCGTATACACTTGGTGCTGGGGCTAATCCGGCAATCGTCGCCATTTCTGGCAGTGTCAGTTGATCTACTGTCTTGCTGTAGTACACCCAAGCAGCATCGCCAACTCCGTAAGCTCCCGAACCTAAATAAACCAGATTCAAATAACGTTCGAGAATCTGGTCTTTGGATAATTCTCGCTCCATTTTTTGTGCGAGTCGCACTTCTTTGAGCTTACGCAAAACTGTCTTTTCTTGTTTGAGAAAGAGAATTCGCGCTAGCTGTTGGGTGATGGTGCTACCACCTTCTACTACGTTTTGCGATCGCAAGTTATTTAAAACTGCTCTGCCAATTCCCTGAGCATCTACTCCATGATGTTGTCTAAACCTTCTATCCTCTGAGGCAATGAAAGCTTTTTTCAGGTTATCGGGAATTTTATTTAATTCCAGCTGTTCTCTGGTCGCTTCTCCTTGCTGTTGCAAAATACTGCCATCACTAGCTTTGATGGTCAGCGTTTGCTCCCGGACAACGACGTTTAGTTCAGATTTATCCGGCAAAGTGCGATCTATTGACCACACAGTATGACTGATGGCTACGATTCCACCACTCACACCCAAACCTAACCAAAACAAGGGACGACGATAAAGCGGTTTATTGCCACCGGGAAGTTTCGCAATGATTCCAGATGATACACTTTTCACCTGGCTCAGTAACTGCTTTACCTTCCCCAACTTGCTTGGTGTTTCATTTGTAGATTCCTCCTTTGCCTTTTGATTACCTAGAGGTATCAAATCGTCTGAGGATTCTTCCGTATTCTTGCCCTGAGGCAATCCCGGTTTCTCTGTGTCTGTGTTACTCAATTTAGCTGATCGTTCCTTGAACCAGGATGTAAACTTCGCCACGTCATTTCCTCGCCCAAAGTAGTTATAAATAAACCACGATGAAAAAAATGGGATTAGCGCACCTCGTTTGTGTTAGTATAATATCTCATAAATAATTAACTAAATTCATTACGAAATAATGTTTTTTGAGAATTGGTGTATTGCCGTAGTTAACTTTATACACTAAGCAAGCAGTATTGTTCGTAGTGAAAAAAGATTGATGAACACAAGTGCGATCGCTCTCGGTAGCAATCTGGGCGATAGAAGTTCAATTTTAACAGCCGCTGTCGAAACTTTAGCGCAAACTCCAGGTATTATCCTAGAAGTTACATCAAGTTGGTATGAAACCAAAGCTGTAGGACCACCACAACCAGATTACTTGAATGGAGCCGCGATTCTGGAAGTAGAAATGACACCGCAAGCGTTGTTAGCAACAATGCTTGCGATTGAAAGCAAATTTGGGCGTATTCGGACTGAACGCTGGGGAGCGCGATCGCTTGACTTGGATTTGTTATTATATGATGACTTAATTTTGGATACACCAGACCTGCAAATTCCCCATCCGAGAATGTGCGATCGAGCTTTCGTACTAATACCCCTAGCCGAAATCGCCCCAAATTTAATTGAACCATTTTCCCAGTGTGAAATTAAAGAACTGGTTAAACAGGTAGACAGTTCTGATGTACATTTATGGATGGGCAATTAAGATTACCACCGATAAACGCAGAAAAAGCCTGATTTGACAATTCATCTCCAGAATTATCTGTGTATTATTAGATAATATAACTTTACTATGCCATTAGGTAGAGAATTACCACAGCTGCTGAAACAACGCTTGTTCTTCAAAGGACGCAAGTTTAATTTTGAAGTCAATCGCTTGCGTTTACCCAACAAATCGGAAGGAGAATGGGAGTGTATTCGTCACCCTGGTGGCGCTTTAGCCGTACCCGTCACCTCAGAAGGTAAACTTATACTCGTGCGTCAGTATCGTTTTGCAGTTCAAGGACGCGTGTTAGAATTTCCGGCAGGTACAGTGGAACCGAATGAAGAACCTCAAGAGACGATTCGGCGAGAAATTGAAGAAGAAACTGGCTATCGTGCCAACAAATGGGAAAAACTAGGAGAATTTTTTATCGCTCCCGGTTATTCTGATGAAATTATCTATGCTTTTCTAGCGCAAGATTTAGAAAAGTTAGAGACACCGCAAAAACAAGATGAAGACGAAGATATCGAAACTGTCTTTTTCACCCCCGAAGAATTAGAAAAAGCTATTCTCGATGGTGAACCAGTAGATGCTAAATCCATTTCTAGCTTTATGCTAGCGCGTCCATTTTTATTTTAGATTCGTAGTGAGCGGTTTACCGCTCAAGATCAGCGAGTACAGCGCTCACTACGAATATTAATCTTAACTAGCTACAGCAGCAGTGTAAACGCTTACTTGTTTGCGGGTTTTGCCCTTTCTCTCAAACGTTACCACACCATCAATTAAGGCAAACAAAGTGTCATCGCTACCGATACCGACGTTGTTACCTGGGTGAAATTTTCTGCCGCGTTGACGTACTAAAATGTTACCAGCCCGGACAGTTTCACTACCGAAACGCTTCACACCTAGACGTTGAGCATTAGAGTCACGTCCGTTACGTGTACTACCTGTTCCTTTCTTATGAGCCATAATTTCCTCTTGTGTAGTGGGGAATGGGGAATGGGGAATGGGGAATGGGGAATGGGGAATGGGGAATGGGGAATGGGGAATG
>NZ_JAOWRF010000125.1 GCF_025753815.1 Plectonema radiosum NIES-515
CACTAGCAACTAACCACTAACAACCAACAAATTTGATTATGCCTTTAATTAAAGTACAAACTTCTGTATCTGCGCCGGCAAAAGCTGAAGTTGAAGCAATGCTCAAAAGTTTATCAGCTAAGTTAGCCAAGCATACAGGCAAACCGGAGTCTTATATCATGACAGCTTTTGAAGGTGAAATTCCCATGACCTTCGCTGGCAATACAGACCCAGTTTGCTACATTGAAATTAAGAGCGTGGGTACAATGAAATCAGAGCAAACTCAAGCTATGAGTCAGGACTTTTGCCAAGAGATTAACTCTGCGTTAGGTGTACCGAAAAATCGCACTTATATTGAGTTTGCGGATGCTAAAGGTTATATGTGGGGCTGGAATGGCTCAACCTTTGGTTAATTTCTCTCTCAAGAAGTTGGCTTATACTTGATGTCTATAGACTTGGTATGCTCAAGTAGCGAAGAGTTGATCAAAAATAAAAATTTTGCATAAATCGGGTTGATGATGAAAATCTGTTCAAAAACCCGGTTTTTCCGTGTTTGTGGGTAAATTCTGAAAATCGTCAGTGAATTTATCTAAGTTGTTAGCGAGTAAACAACCAAGGGAATACTAATAGGAAGTTGCACATCAAAACTCCAATCTTTAACTACTTTCCCATGTTTTGGAGAGGGAAACACACCACAATTTAAGAGCAATCTGCTGGATGTTGGCGACCTCGTTTAATCATCTCTAAAAGTAAAAATTGTGTTCAAACATACAGATAACAGCAAATTAGAAACATCAATCATGTTTCAAACTGGAAAAATGAGCCTTCCGCGCAGCCTCAGTTCTTTGGAAACTTGGGGTTTTAGTATGACTAGTCCGCTTATTTGGATAGGTGTTGCAATTCCCATCAATGCAGCATTGGGAACGAAAGCCATCTTTGTCTTGTTGCCGTGCGTCATCGTGGGAATGCTGCTGAATTTGCAAGTCAAACGCTTGGGGATGCATTTTTCACAGATGTCTGGGGGAACGCCTAATTATACGACTAAGTTGTTAAAAAAGTATCCTGCCTTAGGTCGTTATGGAGCTATTGGATACTTTATTGGCTGGGCTTCGGGACCTGCGTTGAATGCTATTCTGCTGACGGAGCTGATTCAAGCAAACCTAAAGCCTTTGGGGATTGCTTGTCCGGAGATGCTGCTGAAAGTTGGGTTTACAACGCTTCCTTTTATTGTGGCTTTTAGTGGGACTCGTGCTTTAGCGTTGCTGCACATGTTTTTAGTGATTCCCGCAGGAGCGATCGCCTTTAGTTATAGTGTTGAAGGTATCGGCTGGTTAGCTTTGTCGCCAAACAGCCCTGGACTTATCCCTCCTCTACAAACTTTTGATCCAACGTCTCTAAATTTTGGCGATTGGGCAAAGTACTACTTCATCGCTACGTACATTGTGTATAGCTGTGAAAGCACTGCTGCTTTTGTTGCCGATAGCCGAAAACCGCAGAAAACTTTGAAGTTTCTCTCACTGACTGCTTGGCTGATGCCGATTTTATTTCTAGGTAGTTCCTGGGTCCTGATGCGGTTGGCAACAAAAGCATTAGGCGACGATGCTTTTTTGAATCTGGTAACAACTGCCAAGCCATTCTGGGGTCAGTCAGCCTCGTTTCTGGCGACATTGTTGATTGCCTGTGGCAGCCTTTTGGGTTTGGCGACTTCGGCTGCGATATCTCCCCGCGTGTTGTATCAACTAGCGCTAGATGGACACATGGCACCTGTATTTGGGGTTGTATCTCGCCGTGGTGTGCTTACACCCGCCTTGATATTTACATTTTTAATTAGTCTGGTATTCTTATCTTGGGTTAATCTGACTCAAGTCGTGATGGTGGGTGGAACGGGGTACTTTGCAGCGATCGCCATCGCGCATTTGGCTTTTTGGTTACAGCGAGGACGACCAGAAGTCCGATGGGGTTGGTGGTCTGGTGGCTTTTTCTTGGTAGAATTGCTTGTCTTGATAGTCGGGGGTTTGTCTCTAGGCAAGAGAGATTGGCTGATTAGCATTCTGTTTCCCTTAACTATTTTGGCAGCAGATGCGGTTATCCGTCGTGTCAGCTTTGCACCAATGCATCCCGCATGGTGGATCAAGCGTCGGCGATCGCTGTTTGACAACGATCTCAAAAAAGATGTTGTCGTGCTGCAAGTAACCATCCTCCTGCTATTGATTTCTGGTGGGACGGCCATCGGTTGGCTGATCCGAGCTAGGTTAGATGATGCTCCCATTGAAGCTAGTACGAATTTGTTGGCTATTTTGCTGATGTCAATCGCTTTTGTGGGAATTGCGATCGCATCCTGGACAAGTTTATTGCAAGTTACTTCGATTGTGGAAGCGCGGGATGAGGCAGAACACTTATTTAAAATTGCCCTAGACACTGTTCTTGATGCCGTCTTATTATTAGATGAAAATGGCATTGTTTGCAAGGCAAATAAAGCGGCTTTACAGCTTTTGGAGATAGATAGCAATCATTTGCAATCTTTGCATTTAAGTAATTTACTTTGTGATTTGCCTAATCAACCGGAAAATTGGTCTACCCGTAGCGAACAAATTCTCAAACACCATTCTCGCATTCTTGATGTGGCAATTTCCACTAGATTAAATCAAAACATCCAAGAATATATTGTTATTATGCGCGACATCACACAGCGCAAGCAAGCTGAAGCCGAACTTCGTCAAGCTTTCCAAATCAAGGAAGAATTAGCTGCTACTGCTACTGCACAAGCAGCTAAATTAAAACTTGCGATAGAAGATTTGCAGCGCACCCAAGCGCAGTTAATTCAAACTGAGAAAATGTCCAGCCTCGGACAACTTGTTGCTGGTGTTGCACACGAAATCAATAACCCAGTTAACTTCATCCACGGCAACTTGACTCATATTGATAGATACATTCAAGATCTAATCACTTTAATTAAGCTTTATCAAAACAATTATCCCCAAAATACAGAAGAAATTAATGATTTTGTCGCCGAAATTGATCTCAATTTTTTGATGCAAGATATGCCCAAAACTTTTGCTTCTATGAAAATTGGCACTGAGCGAATTCGCGAAATTGTACTTACCTTACGTAACTTCTCGCGTCTTGACGAATCTGATATGAAACCTGTCAATATTCATGAAGGTATTGATAGCACACTATTAATTTTGCAAAGTCGTTTGAAGGCAAAGTCTGAGCATCCACAGATTGAAATTATCAAAGAATATGGTAATTTACCTCAAGTTCAATGTTATGCCGGACAACTTAATCAAGTGTTTATGAACATCTTGAGTAATAGTATTGATGCACTTGATGATGACAATAAAACAACAAAATCGGAAGTTAAAAATAACTGTAGTAGAATTATTATCTCTACTAAATTAGTAAATCCCGATTGGGTGGCTATATCGATTAAAGATAATGGTTCAGGGATGAGCGAAAGTGTTAGACAAAGATTGTTTGACCCTTTCTTCACAACAAAACCTGTGGGACAAGGTACCGGTTTAGGATTATCAATTACCTATCAAATTGTGGTGGACAAGCACAAAGGCAAAATAGAGTGTATTTCCCAACCAGGACTTGGTGCAGAGTTTTGGATTGAAATTCCTATCCGGCAAATAAAATAATAGACAAACGTCGTGGAAATGAATGTAGAGACGATTCTGTGCTACGTCTAATCAAGGGTTTCCGGCAACGCATAATTAAATTAGGTCGATGTCTAATGAAGAAAGAGACACTCTTGTGCGGCGATCGCCTACCATATAGATCCGATGCCAATTCCTAAATGCTATGTCTGCTAACTCTGCCTCTGCCACAATCACTACCTTACCCCAAGCACAAATCCCAATTCCGCCACTGTTGGGCGCTTCTTTGGAGGAATTGACGGTTTGGGTGCAGCAACAAAAACAACCCGCTTACAGAGGAAAGCAGCTGCATGATTGGATATATAATAAGGGCGCGCGACATCTTAATGATATCTCTGTCTTTTCTAAACAATGGCGTGCCGAAGTTGCAGAAATTCCCATTGGACGTTCAACTCTACATTACCGCTCTGTCGCCCCCGATGGCACTGTCAAGTATCTTTTAAGATTGGCAGATGGTGAAATTATTGAAGCTGTAGGTATTCCCAGTTTTCGCTGGGGAGATAAGGGGAGAGGGGGACAGGGGGGACAGGGGGGACAAGGGGGACAGGGGGGACAGGGGGGACAGGGGGGACAGGGGGGACAAGGGAGACAAGGTGGACAAGCGGGACAAGGGGGAGGTGCAAGTAGTCAGTTACATGATGGGTTGACAGTTTGCGTTT
>NZ_JAOWRF010000270.1 GCF_025753815.1 Plectonema radiosum NIES-515
GTAGAATAGTTTAACTAGCGATCGCTGGATAGTCTGTGTATCCTTTTTAACCACTACCATAAAAATGGGATGGGGGGATGGGGGGGAGAAAGAATTGTCCCCCTAGTCCTCCTTGTCCCCCTTGTCCCCCTTCCCCAATCCTTCAAGTTTTTCTCCCGGTGGTGGAAAGTCCATCCACTATCAGAGACGGAGTGTAACAAGAACCATTCCAATCAGCGTCACCACCAAGTAAAACCACTTGTTTAAGAGCAGTATAGACATTACCTGCCACCATAGTATCCTTAACCCGCCCAATTACTTGACCATTTTGGACGCGGTAGCCCAAATCAATATTGATCGAAAAGTCGCCAGAAATGCCATTACCACCGCCCAAGATTTGATCTACAATCAAGCCATCATCCAACTTTTGAATCAAATATTGTAGCGAAGCGGAACCAGGCTCGATTAAGAAATTAAATAAACCAGGGGTAGGATAGCTACTTAAATCAGAGCGAAAACCATTACCAGTACTACCTGTACCTAATTGATGTCCAGTAGTGCGATCGCTGTAAAAATTTTGCAAAACTCCATTTTGGATAAACACCAAAAACTGAGTCGGTGTACCTTCATCATCAAAAGGACAGCTGTAAGGTCCAGCAATTGGGTCTTGGTATAAAGTCAGAGTTGGTGCGATTACTGGTTTACCAATCCGGGAAGTCCAAGGAGAAGTTTTTTCCAGCACTCGTTTACCATTCAAAGCAGCTTGCACAGTACCCCAAAGCATATCAGCGGCTTTAGAAGTAAATAATACTGGAACGCGACCCTTAGGGGGTGAAACATTTTTTTTTGCCCAAATCAACCGCTGTAAAATTTGGTTAGCTACTTTCTCAGGATGTAAATCACCCCGCTGAGTTTGACCATCGGCAACACTTAAAAAATCATCACCACGTACCCATTCAGCCTCTATATAAGAATTAAGAGTTGTGTCGGTGTAGTAACAATCTAAACCTTTAGTGTTGACAAGTCTAATCGTTTCCACATCGCATTCCCACTCAGCCGTACAGACAACATCTGGATAAGCATCACGAATGAGAGCGATCGCTTCAGATCCCCAGTTTACCAACACCTCTATCGGCACATCTTCCCCCAAGTCTGGGTAAGAAGACTGAGACTTGCTATTTAATTCTATAGATTCTGGTTGATTTAATTGACTTAAAGACAACGCTCGTTCCACCATTGCCGCAGCACTGACAGAACCGTAAGCCACCGTTAGTCCCGGACGCCCATTCCGCCATAATCGTAGTGCTGTACCTTCCGCTTGACTGGTTTCTAGCTGTTTTAGACGATTTGCCTCAAAAAACACAGGTCGAGAAAGCGATCGCGACTGATACACCTCAGCTGCCTCCGCTCCCGACTTGATAGCTAGTTCCAACAACTGTTCTGCTAGTGTATCTTGTGACAAATTTTCAGAACCCATGACCCTTGATAAATTTTTGCATTAGTCATTGGTAATTGGAGAATTGGGCATTGGGCATGGGGCAATGGGCATTGGGCAATTAAAAACGTGCTTTCAAAGCTAATGATAGATTCTTTCCATGCCCCATGCCCCATGCCCTATGCCCCCTTCCCTCAATTTACGGCAAATTGACCTCTTGCAACAGCCAGAAGCCAGCAAAAGATTCGGCTCTCGCATCGGACTGCACCCCGATAAAATGAACTCCGTTCGCTTTTTGCTTGGCTTCTTCAAAACTTGAAGCTTCTGCTATGGTTTGGAGATTTTTGATATTCGCCAAAATCCAGCTTTCAGTCGCACCAGTTTCTAAGACTAATCTCGTCCCTTTACTTGTGTCAAGTCTCAACCAAGCCAATTCCAAACCAGACATCCAACCCGCTAAAGGTAACGCTCTTGGTGAGAAAATTAACACACCAGGAATACGGCTTTCCGGTGATAAGTTCGCAAATTCTATCGGGAAAGATTCACCAAAGGCGATTTCCCACTCATGCATTTCCGCAAAATCCGCACCTGTTAAGGTAACAAATATCCATTGCTGTCCTTCCAAAGCATCTGGTAAACGTTGAGGTAACGGACTTTCCAAACGCACTGAAGCATTACTTGCCTCTTGATACCCAACTTCTTGAGGATACACCTGTTCCATCCGTTCTTGCAGCCATTGATTAAGCATTAAAGTGCGACGGCTAGCTTGAGCCGGAATGCCCACTTCCTCGCAAGCTTTAGTTATCATATTATTCATTTGCCGCCGGAAAAAGCGAATTTTCAGCGGTGCAACTCCGGCTTGATTAATTGCTTCTTGCAACGCTGTCCGCAACCAACCAGAATTTACCTGCGTACTGGGGCAATACTGAGCATAGCGAAATAAAGAATCAGCTTTTGTGCGCGTATCCAAAGGACTCTCGCACACTAACACCTCCCAAATTTTTTTGTTGTTCTCGTCCAAAATCGGACGAGAGTAATAATCGAGTTCCCAAATACTGCCCATGTTATGCCGTTTAAGTCTGGCGACTTCATATTTTTTCTTATATTTTCATAATATAGGGCGTTGGTTGTTCGTTTTGCTTATTCCTAAAGTTATTCTCGTAGTAAGCGCTTCAGCGCTTAAAATAAGCACTCTTCGTGCTTACTACCTATAACAAATGTTGATAGCGCAATTCCACGCCTTATGGATGATGACGATTCTCAGTTGTATTTATTAAAGTTTTAAGATATGTAAGCACAAATAGACATCTCCGGAAAAGATGTAGAGACTATTCTGTGCTACGTCTCTACAAGGGTTTTGGGCAACGCATAGTTCATTTCTGGAGATGTCTAATATGTATAGTAATATCTATGTCAAACTAAAATGAAACTACCTGAACTAGATTTAGAAACCATTGACAGAGTTATCGAAATGGCATGGGAAGATAGAACCCCATTTGAAGCAATTGAAAAACAATTTGGTTTGCAAGAACAACAGGTTATTACCCTCATGCGTCGGGAAATGAAGCCATCCAGCTTTCGGATGTGGCGCCAACGTGTTGAAGGACGCAATACTAAGCATTTGCACAAGCGAGAATTTATAGCTGGTCGATTTAAGTCAGATAATCAAAAGACTTAAGCTTGCGCTTCTCATCTTTCCCTATTAGAGACGCAAAATTTCTTCTAGAGACGCGAAATTTCTTCTAGAGACGCAAAATTTCTTCTAGAGACGCGAAATTTCTTCTAGAGACGCGAAATTTCTTCTAGAGACGCGAAATTTCTTCTAGAGACGCGAAATTTCTTCTAGAGACGCGAAATTTCTTCTAGAGACGCGAAATTTCGCGTCTCTACATGGGTTATGGACAACGCATAATCACCAGTTTTAATCAGTTGTTGCAGGTCGGGACACTCTCAATACCGTTGGTGTTAACGTATGTAGAGACGTTGCACTTGCTAGTCTCTACAAGGGTTTTGGGTTCACAAATATTCTTAACCGAACCGTATTGGGGACACTCTTCTAGACCGTGCATTTCATGACACTGATTGAGTATAATGTGGCTGTAGTTGGGAACGTTGCCCCTTTGTAGGTCTTTAGCAAGTTGGTCAAAAGCGACAATTTTATTTTGCAAGTTCGGATCGTCCTGGACACTTTTAAAGCTGATAAATCCATTGTGCTTTGAAGCATAAAGCGGACGTTGAGCATTGGGAGAAACGATCGCTTTTGAACCAGGATTAGGTATATCTTCAAAATATCCTAATCCTGGTTAGACCTTTCTCCTCTAACTGAGTCATCAAACTTTTAGAAGCGACGGTATGGTTAACATAATCAGATTTGCGATTCCTTATGACAAAACTGGTCTGAACTACCAGCTTGACAATAAAAAGCGTCATCGTCATGGATGCCAAAAGTGTCGCCACCTAACATTGCGATATAATTAGCTTCACTGGGATGGACTTGAGCGTGGAAATTAGCAGCTAAGTTATAAGTTTTCGCTAATTGATTGATTATTGGTGCGCTGGGATTACCGATAATCTGGTCGTAAGACTTGTTTTCTTCAATAATGACAAAGATACGATCGTATTTAGGAATCGCTTTATCTTCGTTGGTGGGAACTGAAGTGACTAGTGTTGTGTTTTCCGCAAGAGGCTGTTTTGCATTTTTATAGCGGTTCTCATTTGAATCACATACATGTTCAAAAAATAAATGTAGAGACGCGAAATTTCGCGTCTCTAGGTGTATTGCAGGCAATTTCGCGTCTCTAGGTGTATTGCAGGCAATTTCGCGTCTC
>NZ_JAOWRF010000289.1 GCF_025753815.1 Plectonema radiosum NIES-515
AAACTCTCCACGTCTTCCTCCCAGTCCCCAGTCCCTAGTCCCCAGTCCCCAGTCCCCAGTCCCCAGTCCCTAGTCCCTAGTCCTCAAGAATGGCGGATATTAGCTCCTATTCGTCCGGGGGAGTCTCCATTTAAAGCTTTGAATAATACACTTGCACAAGAAAATTTACCAACTTTCGTCCAGCCAAAGGAAGAATTTGAAGAAGAATTACAAACGCTTTATCAAAGTGTTAAAGCTTGGGCAAAAACTCATCCAAATACTAAATTATTGCTCATAATTGACCAATTTGAAGAATTAGTAAGCCTGACGAGAAATGCAAATGAGCGCTTCAAGTTTTTGACTGGTTTAGCAAGAGCTATCAAAGCTTTTCCCGAACAGTTACGCATTGTGGTGACGTTACGAAATGACTTTGAGCCGCAATTTCGCAATACACCTTTAGAAGCTTATTGGACGGCTGCGAGATTTCTCGTGCCAGTTATGTCACGAGAAGAATTGCGCTCTTGTATTGTTGAACCAGCCACCGCTAGGGTAATGTATTTTGAACCGCCAACTTTAGTAGACCAAATAATTGATGAAGTGGCACAAATGCCGGGAGCTTTGCCGCTACTTTCTTTTACCTTGAGCGAACTATATTTAAAATATATTAAAAGTGCCAGAGAGGGCAAAAGAAATAATCGGGCAATTACTCAAGCCGATTATGAAGAATTAGGGGGAGTGACGCGCAGTCTCACCCAAAGAGCAGATAGTGAATATGATGAATTAATTAAACTTGATGCTGCTTACGCTCACACTATTGAATATGTGATGCTGCGGATGATGGCTGTAGGTGGTGGTGATTTGGCACGCAGACAAGTATTGCTGACAGAATTGGAATATCCCAAAGCAGAAAATACGCGGGTAAAGTTAGTAATTGAGCGTTTTCTGGCAGCACGTTTGTTAGTAGGAGGACAAGATACTGAAGGTAACAGTTATGTAGAACCGGCTCACGATGCGTTAGTGCGGGGATGGCAAAAACTACTGACTTGGAAAGACCAAGAATTAGGTTCATTGCTGCTGCAACGCGAACTGACAACGACTGCGAATAAATGGGCAACTCAAAGACGAGATAAACAAGCGGTTGGTTTATTGTGGAATAACGATCCGCGTTTACCGTTGGTTAAACAGATATCAGAATCTGATAAAAGTTGGTTGAATTCTATAGAGTTGGAGTTTGTTCAACGCAGCATCCAGAGAAGACGAAATAATCGTCACCAGACAGTTGGTCTTGTTAGTGCAGTTATTGCCTCACTGACTGGATTAACGATTTTTGCTTTGGTTCAACTTCAGTTGTCATTGTTACGCGAAAAAGCAGCTGTAGTCGAAAATCGGCTACCTGTCGCTCCTGTAGATGGACTGGTTTTAGCGATTCAGACTGCTGGTGAAAATCGTTCGTTGTTACCGTGGGATATACTTAACCCGGTGAAATCTAGTTTACTTTATGCAGTGCAAGCCACTAAAGAGCGAAATCAGTTAATAGGTCATAGCGATCGCATTACATCTGTGGCATTTAGTCCCGATGGACGTCACATCATCAGCGGTAGCGAAGACAACACAGTCCGGTTGTGGGATATGTCTGGTAAACAAATTGGACAACCATTCTCAGGTCATAAAAAATCTGTTCAATCTGTGGCTTTTAGTCCCGATGGGCGTTACATCGTCAGTGGTAGCGAAGATAACACCGTGCGCTTGTGGGATATGTCTGGAAAACAGATTGGTCAACCATTTACAGGTCATAGAAAACCGATTCAATCTGTGGCTTTTAGTCCCGATGGGCGTTACATCGTTAGTGGTAGTGAAGACAACACAATGCGCTTGTGGGATATATCTGGAAAACAGATTGGGCAACCATTTACAGGTCATAAGAATGCTGTCTGGTCTGTCGCTTTTAGTCCGGATAGTCGTTACATCATCAGTGGTAGTATTGATAAAACGGTGCGTTTGTGGGATATTTCTGGTAAACCTATTGGCAAACCATTTGCAGGTCATACAGATTCTGTTTGGTCTGTAGCATTTAGTTCAGATGGGCGTTACATAGTCAGTGGTAGTAACGACAGAACAGTGCGCTTGTGGGATATGTCTGGCAAACCAATAGGGCAACCATTCCGAGGTAATAAAGGTGCTGTTCAATCTGTTCGCTTTAGTCCCGATGGGCGTTACATTGTTAGTGCAGGTTTTGACAGGAGAGTGCATTTCTCGGACATTGATGGCAATATGATTAGGGAACCACTTAAAGGTCATAGAAATCCGGTTGCATCTGTGGCTTTTAGTCCAGATGGACGTTACATCATCAGTGGTAGTGGCGATCGCACAATCCGCTTGTGGGAAATTAGCAATACTATTGGGCAACCCTTACTAGGTCATATAGGTAAAGTCACATCTGTAGCTTTTAGTCCCGATGGACGCTACATCCTCAGTGGTAGCGAGGACATGACACTACGCTTGTGGGATATTCAAGGTAATTCCATAGGGCAACCATTTACAGGTCATACAGGTAAAGTCACATCTGTAGCTTTTAGTCCCGATGGACGCTACATCCTCAGTGGTAGCGAGGACATGACACTACGCTTGTGGGATATTAAAGGGAAATCCATAGGGCAACCATTTACAGGTCATACAGGTAAAGTCACATCTGTAGCTTTTAGTCCCGATGGACGCTACATCCTCAGTGGTAGCGAGGACATGACACTACGCTTGTGGGATATTAAAGGTAATTCCATAGGGCAACCATTTACAGGTCATAGCGAGCCTATATTTTCTGTTGCTTTCAGTCCCAATAGTCAGATGATTGTTAGTGGTGGTGACGACAAAATGGTGCGCTTATGGAACCTTTCTGGTAAATTAATTGGGGAACCATTTAAAGGACATGAGGGTTCAATTTCATCTGTCGCTTTTAGTGCAGATGGACGTTATATCCTCAGCGCTAGTTATGACAGAACAATGCGCTTGTGGGATATTCAAGGTAATTCTATTGGGCAACCGTTTCAAGGTCATGAATTTGGTGTCTTATCGGCTGCTATCAGTCGCGATGGACGCTACATCATTAGTGGTAGCGTTGACATGGCAGTGCTATTATGGGACTTTTTTGACAGCAATATTGGGCAAAAGTTTCAAGGTCATACAGATAAAGTTACATCTGTTGCCATCAGTCCTAATGGAGACTACATCGTTAGTGGTAGCGCAGACAAGACACTACGCTTGTGGGAAACTCGATGGCAAGATTGGTTAAAAATTGCTTGCAATAAGTTGCAAAATCATCCAGTGTTGCAAAACCCCCAGACAGATGAAGCTAAGGGAGCGAAAGATACCTGTGAAAAATATGTTTGGCGTGATAAATAATATCGTGTCCGTTGAATTAACAGTAATATAAAACACCACAAGTTTGGTAAAGACGTCATAAGTGGAACGTCTCAACAAAAAATTACATTTTTTCATCCCTACAGCACCCTATCGATCTAATCGAATACACGTAGAGACGATTCTGTGCTACGTCTCTACTACAAGGAGAGGGGTTTTATACACGTACTTCATTTACCTGAAATCTGCTGTAATTAGAAGCGATCGCACAAAAACACAGAATTGCGATCGCCCTATCAAAAAACACCCACCGATGGATATACGTATTAATTATGAGGGTCATCTACCTCAAAACCAGGAATATCTTAGCTAAGGAGTGTTAACAAATTTTGTCATGTTTTATTTTAGCGGTTGTCATGTTTTCATGTCAAGGGACGAGAAACCCCTACCGCTAAATCTTGATTAGTAACTATATTGAAAAATGGAAACGTTCGACTTGCCCCGGTGGTACTGGGGCTTTCATAATAAAACATAGATTATAGCATCAATCTCTAGACCTCTCAAATTTTTGAGACGCAATCTATTCTGAAGTTGACCATATTGACGCTTACGTTTCTACATCACATCCAATGACTGTATTTGTGGCAATAAATTCCTCACTCAATACGTTGTAAAAATCCTTTGCGATCGCCCTAATTTTTTTCCCCCGCAAAATATTTATCAATAGTAGCACATAGGCTTTCCCTATTTCAAAAACACGTAAATATATCGGGAGTTTGGTAGCCCCGTCTTTTTAAAGCGGGGTGGAAAAACGACGCGGGCAGATTTATCTGCATTCAAAAAATGCTAAAATATTAACAGCAAGTAAGAATAACCATCTAC
>NZ_JAOWRF010000185.1 GCF_025753815.1 Plectonema radiosum NIES-515
CCTAAATAAAGCGCATCGTCCGTAAATATTTCTGAACGCTTCAGCGGCAAATGAAAGAGTGGGAGTTTGAAAGCGAATGATATGCTTCCTCCCACTCTTTTTTTATGGGGAGCAATGCAAAACTATTTTCCCAACACTGAAATAGCTAGATTTTGTCGGTAAAATAGGACAAAAATGAATTTAATTTTGCTACTATTGATACGAATTAAACTATTTGAAAAAGTTGCCAAAATGGCAACCATGCTTAAAGCAAATCAGTTAAATTATTAAACATAAGGAACTTCCAGGGTGTGGTTATCTTTCTTGAGTTACGCTTCTGGAATAATTTTTGTGATGCACCTTCTACCAAACAAGTTTCCGAGGCAAATAATGTATATCCCAAAAAGATATACAGCGAATTGCAACCCTAACAAATTAAAATAAATAATCAAGTTTCCATTTGCTGCACCAGGAATATTAAGCGCATACGGGCGTTGTTTTTGTTCGACACATTAGCCCCCCAAATAAAGCGTATCGTCCGTAAATATTTCTGAACGCTTCAGCGGCAAATGAAAGAGTGGGAGTTTGAAAGCGAATGATATGCTTCCTCCCACTCTTTTTTTATGGGGAGCAATGCAAACTATTCTCAGAATACTTAATATCATGTCCTCAGTTGGGACACATATTAGACAACCGATGTGGAAATTAATTATGCGTTACCCACAATCCTTGTAGAGACGTAGCACTTGGTAGTCTCTACATCTTTTCCAACAGATGTCTATTGTAGAGACGTTCCGGCGGAACGTCTCTACGAGGGTTATATCTGCTAATATCTATTTTGAGGGTGATTGATTATTTAGATAAAGTTTGTATCCCGCATAAATTTAATAATAGCGGCATTAACCGCCTGTGCAGCACCAGATGAGGCATCATGATGACAATTAGGTAGAATTTGGAACTTAGCATTCTTCAGACGTTGACGCAATTTCTCGCCATCGCTAGCAGGAAACCAACTATCTTGTTCACCCCACAAAATTAGTGTGGGAGACTGAATATCACCGAGATTATTTTGAATTTCACTAAGCATGTTCGGCTTATTAGTTTGTAAATGCTCAATTTCTCGCGCAGCTATTTGTAACTCTTCAGCAACTTTCACCAAAGTACCAGGAAACTCAATAAACGGGTAAGTTATCCAGTAAACATCTTCTTGGGTAAGTATTGAGGGATCGAATAGCACCCGACGCCGTTCTATTCCCATAATTTCTCTTACTAAAGGTGCAAACAAATATGCTAAACGTAAGTTATCAATTATTTCCAATATTTCTAACGGCGTTTGTGCAAGCACCGACATTCCCCAATGGGGCAGGCATTGGGGAAAAATAGGTACATTTAGTACCACTAACCGCGCAATTAATTGAGGGTTTTTTTCAGCAATAGCAAGGGCAATTACTGCCCCCAAAGATTCTGCGACAATGACAACGGGTTCATCACATAAAGCCTGAATTATTCGCTCTAGCTCAATAACTTGATGACCGCTTTTTTCTCGACGACACACAGGTTTTTCGGAAAAACCGTAGCCTTTAGCATCAAAACAAATTACCCGAAAATATTCAGATAACGGGGCGACGCTGTAACGCCAATTATAGCTCCAACTGCCCATACCATGTAATAAAATGAGCGGTTTCCCTGTACCTTTTTCGCCATAAGCGATTTGTATAGGATATCCATTAGCATCTGTAATTATTAAATTTTGTCGCCCTTTAGGAAAAGTAGCTTGCCACCAATTTTTCATTCCTTTATCAGCAAATAATTTAAACACCAAATAAGGCTTGCCAGAGCAGTCTAATTAGTATGACAGGCAATGCTACTAATACAATGGCAACAAACAATAATCCGACCAAAAGCGCTAATACAAACCATAAATCTGCGCTCTTACTGTGTCCGGGAAATCTTAAGTGTTCTTCTAATAACTTAATATTGTATTCGTTTGCTGTCCAAGCAAAATCAAAAAAGTCTCCCAGCACTGGCACAGCGCCCAGCAAGCCATCAATAATAATATTTAAGACCATTCTGCCCAAAGTTGCTTTAGGTGCGCCTAATCGCGCCGCTTCTAGGACAATGTAGGCAGAAAGCATGATTCCGAAAAAATCACCACCAAGAGGTATGAATCCTAAAAGTGGATCTAGTCCAATACCAACCCGCGTTCCGGGAATGGTTATGGCATTATCCAGCAAACGGCTAAGTTGACGCAAGCGCTTTAAGGTAGCGGCTTTGGCATCGGGTTCAATTGTGAACTTTAGAGGAGATTTAGACATGGACGCGATCGCTTTTTTCTGTTTTAACCGCTAAACATTTTACTCTGATGTTGGCAGTTTTCTAGAGTTAATTGTTACTGCTTATCGCCAGCGTTCTGATGGCGCGATCGCATATCTTCACCCACAACTACATTTAATTGATCCCCAATTAAAAGAACCGCAGCGCTCATCCAAAGCCACAGCATTAAAACAATCACCGCTCCCACTGCACCATAAGCGATGTTATAGTTACCGAAATTCGCCACATAAGCCCGAAATAGACTCGACACGATCGCCCAGGAAATAGCTGCTATAATCGCTCCAGGCATCATTGGTGTACCTGGGTTCCACTTTGAAGGACCGTAGCGATAGATAAAAGCAAAAGCAGTCGCAACAATACCTAAAGCTAAAGCCCAGCGAAACAACTGCCAAAAATGCAATAATAATCCGAAAAAATCATTTTCACGCAATACAAGTTGCAATACTAAGTCACTAATAAAGACCAAAAAAGAAGCCACCACAAAAAGCATGATCGTGCCAATTGTTAATCCCAAAGAGATAAGTTTAGCTTTCCAAAAAGGGCGAATCTTATCTGCGGGAATTTGATGGATTTGATCGAGGGCTGTCATTGCCGTACTTACCGCACCAGAAGCAGTCCAAATGGCGATCGCAAAACTTAGAGAAAACAAACCGCTATTTTTTGAGTTAGTAATTTCTTTGGTAGCAAAATCACGAATTAGATTTAGTGCTTCTTCTGGTGCGATTTGACTCAGTTGTGCCGCCATTTGTTTAAAAGTATCTTGCAAAGATTCTTCAAATAAGCCAATGGCTGTCAGGGCGGCAAGAATTGCGGGAAACAACGATAATATTGCATTGAAGGCAATTTCCGAAGCTAGTCCCAAAAGTCGCCGTTTGATGGTAATCGCAAAGGTTTTTTTGAAGGTGCCACCATTGAGGTGGCGAAAAAAGCGGACAAAACGAGGCTTTGCCATGATTTTAGTAGCGGCAGGTTGGGTTTCTCAACTAGTCTGCCAAATCTGATGGGCAAGTGGGAGGTGGGGGAGGAGAAGCCCTGACGACTGGAAGTCGCGGCTATACAAACGCTCGTCCGCCTACGCGGACTAATCTCAAAAGAGGGTTTCAAATTTATTCTGGCAAGAGAAAGAAAAGAGCGGTAATGACCCTTGACTCTTGACTAATGACCATTGACTAATGACTCTTGACTAATGACTCTTGACTAATGACCATTGACTAATGACTAATGAAATTATGAAAAATATTTATGAGTCAAGAATTAACACAACAATGGTTGACGGAAATTCAAGCGCTGAGACAGCAGATGGGGCAACTGCAAGAGCGTAGCAATGCAGCTTGGGAAAGTGCTGATAAATGGCGTCAACTTTACAACACCGAAGCCGAACAACGCCGCACAGATGCTCAGATGTCACAGGTTGCGATCGCCGAATTGAAGGCAGAAATTCAAAAACTCAAGGGTATTGAAGACGCCACATTACCCGACTCGACAACAGCCACAGCTATTCAACAAGAAATCGAACAGCTAAAATCTCCAGAGGAATTGCAACCGAAATTAATTGCAGTCATGAAAGAACGCGATCGCCTGCTGCAAGCCTTGAAAACCGAACAAGACAACCACTCCCAAACCCGCAACAACCTCACCACAGCCTTAGGTGATGCTATTGATAGCTTGACACGAGAGCGAGCAGGGGGAGAGGGGGGGAGTGGGAGATGAGGGAGAGGGGGGGAGGGGGGACAAGGGAGACAAGGGAGACAAGGGAGATGGAGAGACAAACTCCCCCTGCTAAGAGCCCCCTGCAAAGAGCCCCCCGCTAAGAGCCCCCCTGTCCCCCTTTGTCCCTCTGCCCCC
>NZ_JAOWRF010000024.1 GCF_025753815.1 Plectonema radiosum NIES-515
TCCTCCCCTCTCCCCCTCCTCACTGCCCATACGAGCGAAACAGATGATTGTGTTCGGGATGATATAAATGCGATCGCAACGCGACTCCTTTGGAGTATCGCGCTTCCCCTTTTACTTGCGAAAGTGCAGGACTAATTACATATAATGTAGTCCGAATCAGATTTTCCTCGGTGGTACAATCTGCCATTTTGTCAAGGGGAACAACCATAATTTTTTCATCTTGCCAGCCGATGCGATAGCAAATTGCTACTAACGTATCATCTGGGTAGTGTTCTAGTAGTTTGGCTTGGGAAGACGCCACATGACGCGCACTCAGATACAGACAAAGGCTAGCTTGATGTTGTGCGAGACTGGCTAATTCTTCTGTTGCGGGGACTTGTGTACGTCCGCTGATGCGGGTGAGGATGATAGTTTGGACTAAACCAGGAACTGTTAACTCAATTTTAAGTTTAGCCGCAGCGGCTTGAAAGGCGCTGATACCTGGTATAACTTCAAAAGGAATATCTGACGAAGCCAAAAGCTGCATTTGTTCGTGGATGGCACTATATAAACTCGGATCGCCAGAATGAAGACGAACCACAGATTTATGCGATCGCACCCGTTCTATCATGATTGGCAAAATCTCTTCTAAAGTCTTATTCGCCGTTTGAATAATTTCCGCATCATCACGACAAAGTTCTAAAATCTCTTCAGGGACTAAAGAATCTGCAAATAAAATCACATCAGCACAGTTCAGCAGTTTCTGCGCCTTTACCGTTAGTAAATCAGGATCGCCGGGACCCGCTCCCACAATATACACTGCTGGTACTAACAACTGCCCATACTCTTTTTGACTTTTATTTTCAGTACAATCACTCATAAATCACCACACGATAATTCCCCCCCAAAATTTTTTTTGGCATTTTTTCAGTATCCTTCCGGATAAATACTCTTTGCCTAGTAGAGATGAGTGGTAGATGCACCCTGGTTAAGCCCTAGAGAAAACTCTGGGGCATTTTTTATTTTTGTTAGTGGATAGTGGATAGTGGTTAGTGGATAGTAAATAGTGGATAGTTAATAGTGGATAGTGAATAGTTGTTAACAGCCAGTCCCCCCTCTCCCCATCCCCCATTCCCCAATCTCCTAAAATAGAATCATGCTTTCAACTCAACCTCAACTACAGCGACTTTCTCAAGGACAACTCAACTTACTAGAACGTTGTCCCCGTCAGTATCAACATACCTATTTACAACAACTCAATTCTCCCTTAGATCCACAATACCAAGAAGGGCAAACTCTAGGTAGTCGCTTTCACCGACTAATGCAGCAGCAAACAATGGGTTTGCCAATTGACAGTTTTCTGCAAGAAGACGCGCAACTACAAAGCTGGATGACAGCTTTTGCCAATGCAGCACCAGAAATTTTAACGGATGCCAATAGCGAAACTTTCCGCGACAGCGAACATTACCGCACTCTGCGCTTTTCAGATTATCTGCTCACGGTTATATATGATTTATTGATTGCAGATAACCTGCAAGCGCAAATTCTCGATTGGAAAACTTCTCCCAAACCGCCAAATAAACGCTATTTAGAAAAAAATTGGCAGACACGTCTTTATATGTATGTGTTGGCTGAAACTAGCGAATACCCACCAGAAACTATTTCTATGACTTACTGGTTTGTCCAATCTGAAGGCAAACCGCAAAATATTAAGTTTAGTTACAATACTGCCGCACACGAACAAACGGCAAAGAAGCTATGGGAGCTATTAAGCAAGTTAACTAATTGGTTAGAACGTTATCAGCAGGGAGAACAATTTCCGCAAGTAGGAGAAGGTAACAAAGCTTGTGAATATTGTCAATTTGCGACTCGATGCGATCGCACACAAACCTCTAGTGATGTCATGTCTGCGGCAAATCCGGCTTCTAATATAGACAACACCCTACTTAATCTCGCTACCATTCAAGAAGTATCTTTATAAAAGCCCTGAGGATTAGCAAGTGAGGCTGCAAATTATATCATGACAGGCTTATCACACATACTGTAGAGACGATTCTGTGCTACGTCTCTACGAGGGTTGCGATATTTTATTAATGTTAATTATCAGGACATAATATAACAACTAACAACTAACTATTAACAAAATTATTATATGAACTCTGATGAATTTGATGCAGTTTATGTCCGTGAATTAGGAATTGATGACATTGCCCCCGTTTACCACTTGGGGGAAAAGTTATTTACCAGCGAATTATACCCCTATTTATACCGTACTTGGGATGAATGGGAGGTGATTGGACTTTACAACACAGATCCAGAATATTGTTTGGTTGCGGAAATCGATGAGGAAGTAGCCGGATTTATTTTGGGAACTATTATCACCAAAGCATCTTGGACTTACGGTTATATTCTCTGGTTAGGAGTTAATCCCAAATTTCAGCGTCGGGGAGTAGCCGATAAGCTGGTTGATAAAGTCGTCGCACGCATGATTGAAGATGGAGCGCGGTTTATGTTGGTAGACACCGATCCGACAAATACACCAGCAGTGAAGTTTTTTAACCGCAAAGGTTTCGGGAATATCCGCCAGCATATTTTCTTATCGATGAATTTAAGCAAGCATGATTATTATGGCAGACTAATTGATTATGAGCATCAAAAAGCAGAAAGAGCTGGTTATAGGCGATCGCGTCCTGCCATTCGTCCACGCAAACCTGATGGAATTGGTAGTGAAGTAGTCCTCAATCCCCTCGTCAACGAACCTCAAACAACCGACGAACAAAATCCGATTTAGACTCATGCAATACACATTTGCAGGGTCATACGTAGAGACGTTCCACCGGAACGTCTTTACATTCTAAGTAATAAACCTGACATGATATGACTCAGCTTTCACATTATTAATTTATTTAAATGCAACAGCAGTGGAATATTGTCGCAACTGAACAACCCCCAGAATGGTTTATCGAAGCGGTAAAACACTACACCCCCAATAAAAGCGGACATTACGCAGCGCAGTTATTATGGCAACGAGGCATCAAAGATAAATCACAACTAGCTAATTTTGTCAACCCTCAAGCTTATCAACCCGCAAGTCCGTTTGAGTTTGGTGAAGAAATGCTGCTAGCAATCAGACGTTTAAAACAAGCGCGGGATGAAAAGGAAAAAATCGTTATTTGGGGAGACTTTGATGCCGATGGTATCACCTCGACTGCGGTGCTGTGGGATGGTTTAGGACAGTTTTTTCCACATAATACGCAGTTAAATTATTACATCCCTAATCGGATAACAGAATCCCACGGACTCAATAATCAAGGCATTGATCGGCTGGCAAAACAAGCTTGCAAATTAATAGTTACTTGCGACACTGGCAGCACAAATATCAGTGAAATTATTTATGCTAAAGAACAAGGCATAGATATTATTGTTACAGACCACCACACATTACCTGCTGAACGTCCACCAGTTACAGCAATTATCAATCCCCGCTATCTGCCAAATACACATCCATTATTTCACCTTTCTGGTGTGGCGGTAGCTTACAAGTTGGTTGAAGCGCTTTATCAAAGCTTACCGAAAGTACCTCAACAAGCACTAGAAGATTTATTAGATTTAGTGGCAGTGGGATTAATTGCGGACTTAGTACAGTTAAGTGGAGATTGTCGCTACTTAGCGCAGTTAGGAATTCAAAGATTGCAAGAAGACTTTAAACAGCTTCCAGCAACGAGAAGGCGTCCGGGGGTAGGGCGATTATTAGAATTATGCCAGAAAAGTGGCGATCGCCCCACAGATATTTCCTTTGGTTTGGGTCCACGAATCAACGCTGTCAGCCGTATTCAAGGCGATGCTTCTTTTTGTGTAGAACTACTGACCAGTCGCGACGAAAAGCGCGTAAATAAACTTGCAGAAGAAACAGAATTAGCAAACAGCAGACGTAAATCTTTACAGAAAGACGTTGCTCAACAAGTAACTCAAAAGCTTGCTCAGTTAGACTTATCAACCACCAGCGTCATCGTTTTAGAAGACCCCCAATGGGCAGTTGGTGTCTTAGGTTTAGTTGCTGGGCAAGTAGCACAAGAGACAGGACGACCGACGATTTTGTTGAGTACAGAGGGTGTGGGAATAGAGGACAAGGGGGACAAGGGGGACAAGGGGGACAAGGGG
>NZ_JAOWRF010000381.1 GCF_025753815.1 Plectonema radiosum NIES-515
CCACACCACGCTTCCCCCCTTTTTTTCTGAAAATGCTTACTTCAAAGCAACTTTGACAGGAGCCACTTGCATTTCTGTGTTTGTTTCAACGGCTCGTTGTGTGGGTGTATTTGCAGTTCTCCACCACAGAGCTAAAGCCGGAACTACACCACCAAAAAAGCCCAGCAAAACTGGAATCGCATACCCAGATCCTAAGCTGAGTCCGGCAGCGAAGACAAAATTGCTGATATAAACTATTATTGGAACATTGAGTTGCGATCGCTCTAATTTAATCGACGCATTTTTCCACAACAGCGCTGCTACAGTCATGAATAAAGAACTTGTACCAAACCAACCAGCATAGTTTCCGTAAGGTGTGCCAAAGAAAGCTCCTGGTTTTTCCCAATACCAAAACGGAAAAGCGGTTTGACTCATACCTGGCTCTAAAGCAAAGTCCCAGCAGGTGAATAACAAAGCACCCACCGCTATAGCAGCAATGTGACGCACTAAACTTGGTTTTTCTGCTACTTGCAAACCGGCTCTAGCGATTAAATACGCCGAAAGACCAACATAGAACCAGGATATAGGAATTGTAAACGGTACTAAACCTGCAATTTTATAGCCCAACCCACTTAAGTAGCTATAATCACCAAATGGAAATCCTGTGCTAGTTCCCAGCAACTCACTTCCTACAGAGATAAACACAGATGGCAGCATGAATCCTAACCAGTTTCGCAATCCCAAAACTCGATACGCATAAATACTGACAGCTACTGTACCTAATATAATATCAACTACACCGCCGTTAGCCATACTAGATTGCATAGCAGTCTGTCCAACACTGCCTAAATTCAGAATTACTTCGGCATTAGGTATGACTAGTAGTATCCCAAGCAGTCCAAAAGCCTTCGATAAAATATGACCGATGAGGCATACGCGCTCAACAATAACAAGTTGTCTCATGAGAATTCCTTAACAAGACGTGACACGCGGCTACGATCGCTGCTAACAGTTTACAAATGTTTAAGAACATATTTAACTAATTTGAGCGATAATTCTCTGTAAATTTGTTTGTCTTTCTTTGCAAGAGCATAGAATCCTATTGAATGAAGGGAAAATACACTCATCTGTTAGACTTTTAGTCTAAATCATTCAAGTAAAAATTTATCAACAAAGAATTCACCAGTCACCAGTCACCAGTTGAAAACCCCTACATCAAGACACAGAAATCGGTTTAGACATCGACAAGAGCAAAGTATCAGCCTATCGATTAAAGCTGATAGTTTAATCATAAATTGGCATAAAAGTCAAGTAGCTGAAAACATTTGCTTGCAGCAGAACAGATAGTTGTGGAATAATGAGCTGATATGGTATTGGAAAATCAACTCATGTCAATGTATGACATTAATAAAAAGTTTTCCTTGGGTTTCCCTAACGTTAGTAGTACTTGCCTACGCTAGCTTGGGCTGGTTGATATCGCAAGCACATTCACCTTGGTATATTTGGTTGACGGTAGTCACAGCTATGTTGTTTTTGCTCTCAGCCTTGACAACTCCCTGGTTGAAGATGGCAGACTATTCTATTATCTTCTTTAAATCGGACACTAGAACTTTAGCTTTTTCCGTTTTAGCTGCTTTCTTGTTCTTTCTGATGTTCGCCTGGTTTAAAGTATTTCTTGATACCTTAGTAATCATTTCGGCGAACATATTATTAAGAATAGACGTTCAAAGATGCGGCTTAGGAGAACGGCAAACATTTTTAGTTACAAGTATCTTTTCATTCATAGGTTTATCCTTTGGTGCAGTCATGCAGACTGCGTTTTTACATAATTTCACTCGCCATTTTTTATGAATATTCGTAATGGGGCATGGGGCAAGTAAAATTCGGAAACTTCTTTTTATTTCCATTGCCCATTGCCCAATTTCTGAGTAAATATTTAGATTTGACTTTTTTTGAAGCCTAAATTACAAAATAAGTTTGATTATTTATGCCTGACAATACAATGTTTAAGTTGATAAACATGGAAGATAAACGTGCACATTAGATACAAATTGGCTTGATTAGTTTCTGCTTTTTGTTATGAAAATATTATCGTCAAAAAGGATGCTCAAAAAGAGCAATATTTGCTACTTTTAGAATTATATAATTTATGCCTTTTATTACAACTTTAAAAAATATTTACATGCAAAATAAAAACAGAGAAAAATACTGATATTTGCGTTCGGAGACGAATAATGGTAGCGATCGCCGAAAATGCCCAAAAAAGGCTAACAATACAAACCGTAGAAATTGCCCCGGATACGACAGCGATTCGTTCTCTTGATTGGGACCGCGATCGCTTCGACATCGAATTCGGTTTGCAAAACGGTACAACCTACAACTCATATCTAATTCGCGGTCAGCAAACCGCATTAGTTGATACTTCCCACCGGAAGTTTGAGCAACTGTATTTAGACACGCTCAAAGGTTTAATCAACCCCAAGGCAATAGATTATATCATAATCAGCCACACAGAGCCAGACCACAGCGGCTTGGTGGAAGAAGTTTTGCAATTAGCGCCCAGAGCAACGGTTTTAGGTTCAAAAATTGCCCTACAATTTCTCGAAGGCTTGGTACACGAGCCATTTTCCAAGCGAATTGTTAAAAGTGGCGATCGCATTGACTTAGGCAACGGACACGTCATAGAATTCGTCAGTGCCCCTAACTTGCACTGGCCCGATACAATATTTAGCTTCGATCGCAAAACCCAAACTCTCTTCACCTGTGATGCTTTTGGGATGCACTTTTGCGACGAGCGTACCTTTGACGAAGACTTAGAAGCAATTGAAGCTGACTTTCGATTTTACTACGATTGCTTGATGGGTCCCAATGCTCGCTCTTTGCTGAATGCAATGAAAAGAATGGGCGAACTTGGCAAAATCAATATCATCGCCAACGGTCACGGACCCTTACTCCACCACAACCTTGATTTTCTCACAGAACGCTACCAAAGTTGGAGCCAAGTCCAAGCAGAAGCGCAAACAACCGTAGCTTTATTTTACGTTTCAGACTACGGCTATAGCGATCGCCTCGCCATGTCGATTAATGAAGGAATTCAAAAAACTGGGGTAGCCGTCGAAATGATGGACTTAACCAGTGCGGAAATCCAAGAAATTCAAGAACTGGCAGGTAGAGCAGCTGGTATAATTATCGGAATGCCGCCAACCGCAGCCGTTGCCGCTCAAGCAGCGATTAATTCGCTTTTAGTTGTCGCCAACAACAAGCAAAAAGTTGGCTTATTTGAATCTTACGGTGGGGATGACGAACCGATTGACACCCTCCGGAGAAAATTCATCGATTTGAGTGTTAAAGAAGCCTTCCCCGCAATTCGGATTAAAGGTGAACCCACCGCAGCCACATACCAATTGTGTGAAGAAGCCGGTACAGACTTAGGACAATTGTTGATGCGGGAACGCAACATCAAGCAGATTAAATCTCTTGATGTCAACATGGAAAAAGCCCTCGGACGCATCAGCAGCGGACTGTATATTCTCACAGCCAAAAAAGATGACGTCAGCAGTGCAATGTTGGCATCTTGGGTAGCGCAAGCGAGTTTGCAACCATTAGGATTTACAATAGCCGTTGCCAAAGATAGAGCAATGGAATCATTATTGCAAATAGGCGATCGCTTCGTCCTCAATGCCTTAGAAGAAGGAAATTATCAAGAACTGAAAAAGCACTTCCTCAAGCGTCTACCTCCGGGTGCTGACCGTTTTGCCGGCATTAAAACCCAAAATGCGAAAAACGGTTCTCCCATTCTCACAGATGCCTTAGCATACATGGAATGTGAAGTCACCGACAGCATGGAGTGCAGCGACCACTGGATTCTTTACTGCACCGTCCAAGAAGGTCGTGTTTCCAAAGATGGACTCACCGCAGTTCGTCACCGCAAAGTAGGTAATTACTACTAAAGACTAGGGACTAGGGACTGGGACTAGGGACTAGGGACTGGGGACTAGGGACTGGGGACTGGGGACAAGGAGACAAGGAGACAAGGAGACAAGGAGAATAATTCTTCTTTCTTCCCATCCCCCCCTCCC
>NZ_JAOWRF010000226.1 GCF_025753815.1 Plectonema radiosum NIES-515
GGGAGTGGGGGAGACAAACAATTATTAACTATTGACTATTGACTAATGACTCTTGACCAACCTCTTGCCAGCCATGCATGGGGGCTATGCTTTTAGTTACCGATTCGATGATTGTTGGGGGAGCTTGGGATATTAAGATGCTTGGATAAACTGCCATACCCCAATTGGGATGAATTAAGACACGGCATTTATTTTTCAGCACTGGATAGTTAAGTAAAGCTTTGACAACGGCAGTGTCGTCGTGGGGAATTTGTCCGGGATGGGAAAGTAAGGGATAGCCAGTGCGGGGGTCGATTATGTCTGTGAGATAAGTGCGATCGCGCAAATTAAAAGCAACGTCACACCCAAATCTCATAAACTTTTCCCGCAAGCGTTGTTTTTCTTTCTCTATTGTATTGGTACTTTCTACTAATTGATATCGCGATCGCTGTAAGACAATCACCACCCAAAAAGACGGCTGATTTTTCCAATCTGGTAATATCCGTTCGCGGTTGGCACAGATATACTTACTGGGCAAATGAATTGAAATCTGAACTGCTTGCCCCGGTTTGCCAACTAAATTAATGGGACAGCCTTGCTCCGAAGTGTAAACGGTAGGGTAGTTCACTACATTTATTCGGTTTTTGCAAGTTTTGTATTTAAATCCTTGGTTTAGATGATAACTCTTAAACATTCATAAAAATCATTAATTTTACATAATATGTTATGTTTTTTTGGATTCATTCTGACTAAAATGTGAATTTTTAATCGCACTTTTATCGTTTCTTAACTTGTGATGATAATACTTACTTATATTCGGAGGCAATTTCCGGATTTATGCAACGTTATATAGTTAGAGACGCAACCGATGGCAAAGCCATTGCCTACCCTTCTCAATCGCTCCAGACCAAGGTGAACGGAAACACCAAGAACCAACGGAAATATGCGTCTCTAATTCCTAAAATCTTTCATCTTACCTGGGAAGGTATGAGGGATAAAGGATAAAGTATGAAAACTAAATTAATTTAGCTTTAAAGCATTGACTGGAACTTCATCCCAAGAATTAACTGTTCGCAATCGGGCTACCCAACCACTTGCTTTTTGCATCTGAGTCAAATTATTTTCAAAAGATTCATGGCAATCTTTTGCTTGGGACTCATCACAACAGGCTATACAAGCATGAATCATGCCAGAGGGATCAATTTGCTCGTTTACCCAAATAGTCATAGCGTATTTTCTCAAAATTGTTGGCGAAAAAAGGAATTTGCCATTTTAGAATACTACGAGATGGGTTTTTGAAGAGGGGGAAAGGGGAAAGGGGAAGGGGGAAAGGGTAAGAAATATAGAGTTATAGTGAATAGATCCGTATTTTATTTCCGTCTCTTTTCCCTTACAAGGTTCACGTTCTTTCTAAGCGTGTCGTAAGACAAGTGCTTCCCCTTTCCTCCTCTTTTTCATTTTGGGATGGCAAATCTGCTTCATCTCGAAGGTGCATAAGGCTTCTCTCCTCGTTCATAGCGACGACGGTAAAGCAATTCTAACTGTCCACCATTTTCCTGAATCATGGTGATTTCTCGCTGGTAAAGTCCCCGGAAGGTGTTACCAAATAGCAGTGTAAAGATGGCAACTACCAATCCGGAAGCGGTAGAAACTAAAGCTTCACTAATTCCACTGGTAACACCCGCTGTTTGAGTACCTCCCACATCACCAATATTTAAAGAGGCAAAAGAAGCAATTAATCCTAAGACGGTTCCCAAAAGACCTAACAAAGGTGCAAGGTTTATAATTGTGTCGAAGATGTTTTGAAATCGTTTGAGTAAAGGTATCTCGGCTTGTGCTGCTGTTTCTAATGCTAAACGAAAGTCGGATGGTGTCGCTTCTTCTAATTCTAAAGCTGCTAAAAAAATGCGGGCGATCGGCAAGTTGGTATTTTGCTGCAATAGTGCGATCGCACTAACTACATTATTCAGGCGATAAAAATTTAGCACTTCTTGCACCATCCGGCGTTGGCGGCTTGCCAACATCACCCAAAACTTGATACGCTCAATAATCAGCGCCACTGCTAACACCGAAAACCCCAGCAGAGGTATCATAACTACCCCACCTGCTGTAAATATATTATTAATAGCCATTTACTCTGTTTTTAGAAGGAATCAATGCACACTTAGAGTAACAGATTGCTTTATCTAACAATCCTAGATCAGAGCGTGAAAATTCGCGGTGTTCAGATTCCCGATTTTTTAAGAGGTCGGGAACCTAGCAAAATGGAATTTTTCTCACACACTCATCGCAGAATCCCAAAGCAATAGATTTCAAATATATCGTCAGAATCGGCACTTTGTAGTTTTGGTATGGCGATCGCACCAGATCCAATACGCGGGCGTGTTAAGGATTTTTGGTACTGATTTTTGACCTGTAGAGACGCGAAATACGAAGTCTCTACACTCGGATTTTAGGCTTAACACCAAGCGTATTGGCACCAGATCGACTTTACATGACTACGGTTCAAATAAATAGCGTTGTTGAATTAAAATATGAAACTTCAAAATCAAGCATCTCAAACTCTGATCTCATGTCCGGTTAATTAATTATTATGGGTGTGCGTTTGTGTAAAAAGTTGAAAATGCTCTTTCCCCCTGCTCCCTGCCGACAACCACGATCAGTCTTGACCGGAAATAATGGGATACAAGCCCCGTCCTTGTAGGACGGCTTTATGTTAAAATTATATTGGTTGAAATACCCACCTAAGATTGCAGCGATACATACTCATTATTTGAGTTGAAACCGAGACTGATCCAGTAATAGGGAAAGACTGAAGGGCAATGGTAAAGTCCACCCCGGAAGCAAAATAAAAAGTATTTATTGCTTTTTCAAACAAAACGATACATATAGTCGGGATAGGGCATTGCCACGACTTTAAATGGACATGGAGATTGGGTAAGACTTGCGATGCAAGCATCGGTCAGCGAAGTGTCAAGGAATCCTCGACCGTTTACGGCAAGGAGGTATGTCAAAAAACATAGCCGTGAAAATGAACTATGCGTTGTCCATAACCCTTGTATAGAGGTGATCCAACCAAGTCTCTATAAACTAGTTCCAAAGGTATTTTGCGTAAGTCCTAATTAAATCAAAAAAGCGTGCTGAAATTTCAACACGCCTTTACGCCTTTAATTAAGGAAGAACCGATTAAACTTTTGCTAGTTCTGGTGAAGGACGCTTACTGTTGCGAATAGCTTTAATAGCCTCAGCATAATCAGGAGTATTAAACACAGCTGAACCAGCAACGATCGCATTTGCTCCAGCTTCCAAAACCTGCCAAGTATTATTAGCTTTCAGTCCCCCGTCTACTTCAATCCAAGGGTCTAAACCGCGTTCATCGCACATCGAGCGCAGCTTGCGGATTTTCGGTACGACTCCAGGAATGAAGCTTTGACCCCCAAAGCCGGGGTTAACACTCATAATTAGCACTAAATCGCACAGTTCCAAACAATATTCAATTAGCTCTAGAGGGCTACCAGGGTTGAGTACAACACCAGCTTTCTTTCCAAGCTCTTTGATTTGCCCTAAAGTACGGTGCAGGTGAGGGGAAGCATTGTGTTCTGCATGAACATAGATGTGATCTGCCCCTGCTTTCGCAAAGTCTTCAACATACTTTTCTGGCTCCACAATCATCAAGTGGACATCCAGAGGCTTTGTCGTCACCGGACGAATCGCCTCCACAACCAGAGGACCTATCGTAATATTAGGTACAAAACGACCGTCCATTACATCAACATGAATCCAATCTGCTCCAGCCGCGTCTACGGCGCGAATTTCGTCTCCAAGACGACTAAAATCGGCTGATAAGATAGATGGGGCAATTACAATCGGCTTTTTAGATAGGTTTTGGGTCATGGCTAGTGGCTTATTAAGCGTCCTCGTCTGTAAGCATTGTAACAAAATCTTGACCCAGCGCTCAGAGATTTGATGCCGCGCTGATGGGGGAGTGGGGGAGTG
>NZ_JAOWRF010000084.1:0-28092 GCF_025753815.1 Plectonema radiosum NIES-515
CCTCCTCCACTCCCCCCCTCCCCATCCCTTGCCAAAATTTCTAAAAGCTTGGTCTGCAATGGGCTGGAATCTTGAGCTTCGTCTTCAAAGACGGCAAAAACTTGATTTTGCTCGATTCGTCTGGCGCTGTGGTTTTCTAAGACGCGCAAAGCTGCTAAAATCATGTCGTCGTAGTCGATGAAGTCACGCGATCGCATTAAATTCTGATATTGTTCATATAATCCGGCAGCTACGCTCAAAATGGCGTATTCGTCTGTGGTTTGTTTACTCCACTCACGCAACTGTTCTGGGGATATACCGGAACTTTTGGCTTCATGAATCACTGTCAGCGCTAATTCTGGCAATATTTCGGTTCGCAGCACTGATTGACGACGCAATCTTTCTGTTTCTTCACCGTCAAATTGATGACCTTCTAACAATCGGTAATAACGGTCAGAATTATTGCTAATCCACTGTTCGACAGCAGCACGTATAAAACGGTGGCTTTGGCTTGGTGTGATTAATGTGACATTTTCTAACTGCAAACCAGATAAATCGGCATGACGACTAGCGATATTTAATGCCAAACCGTGCAAAGTATAGACAGTGAAACCTGTTTGAGGTAGAGATAATTTCTTTAAATATTCGCGAATTTTTACTTTAATATTGGCAGCCGCAGAGCGAGTAAAGGTGACTACAATCAGTTGACGACGCGCTTTTGTGCGGCTAGATTCATATTGACGAGCGATCGCGATCGCGGCAGTCGCTGCCATACCCGTAGATTTCCCAGCACCAGGAACTGCGGAAACAGCTAATGGACCAAAATGCCAATCAGCCATTTTTTGTTGTCCTAGTCGCAAATCGTTGCGGATAAGTGCTACAGCGCTTGGACTCACAGAAGAAGCTGATTTTGGAGATATTTCTTTTTGCAGAGATTCGTAAGGCACCGGATCGGTAAAATTAGTGTCTGACATAAAGGGGGCATGGGGCAATGGGCATAGGGCAATGGGTATGGGGCATCGGGACGCTTGGACGTTTAAAAACAATTATTACCAATGCCCAATTACCTTTTTTCCAATTCCCAATGCCCCATGCCCCATGCCCATTGCCCGATGTTTATTAATAGCTAAATAATGAAAAAACGTATATCTATACATTATCTAATTTTAATTGGTGCGATCGCTCTTGGCGCAATTTTGCGCTTTTGGCATTTGGATTTAAAACCGCTCTGGATGGATGAGGTGATTACTGCCATCTTCAGCTTGGGCAAAAGTTATAATGATTTGCCAATAGGAGTGGTGTTTCCTCTTGATCGAGTGCAGGAGATTTTTACTTTTCAGCCGAAAGTTAGCTGTCCGCAAATTGCCGAAAATATTGCCAGACAATCTACGCATCCCCCACTGTTTTTTTGCTCTATGCACGCTTGGCTGGGGTGGCTGAGTCATGACGAGCAAGAATGGGTGTCAAAATTGCGAGCGCTTCCGGCTTTATTTGGTGTGGGAGCGATCGCCGCAATTTATGCTGTTAATCTTGCCTTTTCTAAAACATCTGCTTTAACGGCAGCAGCTGTGATGGCAGTCTCACCTTTTGCTGTTTACCTATCCCAAGAAGCACGACATTACACTCTGCCCATGCTCTTGATAACTTTAGGGTTATTAGGAATAATGCAAATTCAACAAGACATATTTCTCAAACAAAAAGTTCGATTTTGGGTTTGGTTCAGATGGGCAATTATTAATAGTATAGCTCTTTATGTACACTATTTTTGTGTTTTGGCATTTATCGCTCAGATAGCAACGTTAATTTTACTTATATATTATCCCCTATACGCTAAATCTATCAAGCAAATTAAGCGTCAAATCTGGTTTGCTTTGATTCTATCTATTAGTGCTGTTGCCATTAGTTTTATTCCTTGGCTTATGGTGATGCTGAGTCATTTTCATCGTTCAGAAACTGATTGGCTCAAAACTACCGCACACATCGCTCCTTTTTTTCAAACTTTGATTAATTGGGTCTTGATGGTGATTAGTTTACCTGTCGAAAATCAGCCTTTACCAATAGCAATTATCTCTGGTTTCTTAATGTTGATGTTTGCTATTTGGGTAGGACGGCAAATCTTTCTAGGTTTAAGGGTTTTGTGGCGTACACCAAAAACTCATTTAGCTACATTAACACTTTTAAGTTTCTCTGGTTGGGTGTTGTTAGAATTCTTTGCTATTATTTATTTTTTGAATAAAGATCTTACTCTGGTTCCGCGTTATAATTTTGTTTATTATCCCAGTTTCTGTGCTTTAATAGGAGCTAGCCTTAGTAAAAGTCAAAAGTCGTCTTGGAAACTTAAGCGGGAACACCAGTCCGCTCAACGCGCTGATCCCACCCAAGCGGCTGGCTCCGGAAACCGACACCCCTTACTTTCCGCAAAAGTCAAAAGTCAAAATTTATTAATTTTTTTATTGGTTGGTGTTCTTAGTTCTATTTTTGTTGTTTCTAACTTAGTGTTTGAAAAGCCTTTCAAACCAGAGCAAGTTGCTCGGAATATGAACCAAAATTCTGCTGTACCGCTGATGGTTGTTATGGCATATAGAGATTATCAAGATGTGGCTTTGGGTTTAAGTTTTGGTTTAGAAGTGGAAAAAGTTAGAAAGATTGATGACAGCGAAAAGTTAGATAAATTTGCTTTTTTTAAGAACTCTCAAGAACTTTCTGTTTGGGAACAACTTTCTCAATTACCTGCACCCGCAATATCTAAAATGAATTTATGGGTTATTGCACCGGGAATAAAACGACGAGATTATCCACCGCAGATAGCAATGTCTCGGTTCAATTGCACAATTGATTCTAGGCAGCATTACCGGATCGGAGTGCCTTATCAATTGTATCGCTGTGGGGATTTTAAATTGTAAATTTTGGGTTATTGTCAAGACGTAAAGCGTGGAACGTCTCTACAATAATATGTGTAATTTTAGAGACATGAGATTAGAGGTTAAGGACGTAATTTATTGAATAATTTTTTGAGCGATCGCCAACTATAATTCCAGATGTTCCCAAATATGCCGAAAAACTTGCCTAAACCATCTATAAAAAAGGGTTTCCTATTCCTCGTATCCAAAAATTCCATCTGAATGACTGTACTTGGATTATTCAGTGAGGTAGGAGGTTCGGGAGCTACTTTTTGTTTATTGAGGAATAAAAATGTGACTTTACTTCCGGGACCTAAATCTATTTTATCTCCTAAATTGAGCCGATAACGCTTTTTTTCTTCTACCCTGATGTTGTTAAGAAATGTTCCATTAGAGCTTCCTACATCGACAAGATAATAATTTTTTTTTTCTATTTGAATTTCTGCATGAAGTCGTGAAACAAAATTGGCATTTGGCAAATCGGAGACATTGATATCTCCTAAAAGTTGATTTTTTGGTTTGCCAATACGAATTGTAGTTAAAGTTGATGGCAAAGCGAAAGAAGTGTCAGTTTGAACATGAAAAAGCTCTAAACCTAAACTTATTGTTTGTAACCTGCCTGAGTTTTGCATAACTTGCTTTTGGAGAGCAATTTTTCAATTTATCTAGATTATTTGCCTTGGTAGCAAAAAGGCTCTGTGGTAATCATACTAGATTTAACAACAAAGGAGTCAAAAGTTGGGTAGAGACGTTCCACAAGAGAGGCATCTCTACGGGAGTTGGAAGTCAGATACCATTTTACGGTAGTGTTGACGCACTTCCCCCCGTTGCCCGTGGAAAGTCACTCTGGCTAAGGGAGAACCATAAAAATAAATCGATCGCTTGGTTTTGAAATTATTCGTTGGTATCTGGGAACTTAATTTATGATTAATTATTCTGATTCCTCTTAAACAACAAATTTTCTTTGTAAGTACTGTAAAGTAGCAGTTTTTCATAAAATTTATATCGAGTAGAGTAGAAAGAAAAACATTTCCTACTGAGATTTAGTAGTACTGATTTTTTTCGGTCAATTAGTATAAAAAAAATAAACATATTGAAGTAAATTTTGGCTAAAAGTCTAATCAAATAAATAAATTAACTCTTGATTAAGTATAAAGTAAAACTACGGCTATTTCAAGTATTTAATAAGCTTTTGATAAGTATTCAACATATGTAAAAAATAATACCATTTTTCTTTCCAAGGATTTGATGTATTCTGTCTATCAGAAAGAGAAAACAGCTATTAGCTGGTTTCTATATGCCTATAAAAGGCACTCTTCAGTAAATACAAGGAGATAAAAATATGTCCACAACTTTACAAGCAAAGCCCTCAATAGAATACTTAGAGCAGTTACTTCAAATGGCTGCAATTGACGCTGAGTTCTCCAATGAACTTCAGAATCATCCAGAAATGTTTGGCATCAATGCCGACATGGTAAAGTCTGTACCTATGTCAGTAGAAAAGCAAGATGAGTCCTTTGCTGAGTTATTAAACGATGCTTTAGGACAACTCGACATCATGGCAGGTTGTGCAAGCACCTGTAGCGCTGGACCTGTCACATTATATTGTGATGGAACTACCAAGTAAATTGGTGGAGAAATCAATTACTTAAGTTGATAGCCTAAAAAGCTATCCCCAGGCTAGCAGCAAGGCAATAATTGTGTTCCTAGCCTGGTTTTTTGAAAAAGACCAACAAATTGATGGTCATCTAGATGCCTATAAAAGGCACTCTTCAGTAAACACAAGGAGATAAAAATATGTCCACAACTTTACAAGCAAAGCCCTCAATAGAATACTTAGAGCAGTTACTTCAAATGGCTGCAATTGACGCTGAGTTCTCCAATGAGCTTCAGAACCATCCAGAAATGTTTGGCATCAATGCCGACATGGTAAAGTCTGTACCTATGTCAGTAGAAAAGCAAGATGAGTCCTTTGCTGAGTTATTAAACGATGCTTTAGGACAACTCGACATCATGGCAGGTTGTGCCTCTACCTGTAGCTATGGACCTGCCACAATCGTTTGTGATGGAACTACCAAGTAAATTGGTGGAGAAATCAATTACTTAAGTTGATAGCCTAAAAAGCTATCCCCAGGCTAGCAGCAAGGCAATAATTGTGTTCCTAGCCTGGTTTTTTGAAAAAGTTTCGGCATCGAAAAATAACTAAAGTAAATAATTCGTTAAATAAAATCACCAATTCTGAAAATATCTCGGTTCTAAATTTTAATTAGACTGTAACTTGGTATTAGATGACTATGCTCAATGATGATTTTCTTCTCAAAATAGCCTGCCGTGCTAGTAACTTGTCAGAGCGCGGTTTCATCGTCCAAAAATTAGCACAAAGCCAAGCAAAGGATGCATGGAATACACCTCTGAGTCCTCTAGATAGCTGGAATATTCAGAAAATAGCCGGTAAATTAGCTGTACAGCTAGTTAAGGAAGCTTATGAGAAAGGAGCCATTAGTCAATCGCTCATAGATGATTTACAAAAACTGCTTAGTGACTATAAATTAGCTGAACGCAATTTAGACAACTTATCTGAATCAGACAAATTGGTGTTCATTGAACTCCATCGTCAATGGTTGCAAGTTTACCAAGCAGCGATGGCAACGCTAGATTTACCCAAAGATAAATTTGGCGATAGTTCCTGGTACAAAAGAGAGATTTACTACGGAAAATTTGCTAAAGTTTGTGAGCCATTTTTACGACTGTTGGACATCACATTGCAACCCTTTTTCAATGCAGTCGATGACACTACCAACAATTGTCAGATTCATCCGCAAGTACTGACTAATATTGAGCTTCACTTGCTGAATCGGTTTGATATGCATCTAGCCTGGGCACTGGAAGCCAATATCAATATTTACTGCGCTCAAAACAAGATTGACAAATCAACTGCTAATTCTGATGAATATGTTGCCTATCTAGAAAAAACATTTTCTACTCAGCAGGATTATCATCGTTTTTATAATCAGTTTCCCACACTGGGACGTTGGTTAGCGCAAGTTACCTCTTTTGTGTGCCATCAAGGGGAAGAACTGCTACAACGTTTAATCCGCGATCGCCATGAACTAAGTGCGACTTTCTTTGAAGGTAAAACTATTTCAGCGATTAAATCCTTAAAATTAGGGAACTCTGACTATCATGGTGGTGGTAAGAGTGTCGTGATTGTGGAACTAGAACTCAATAATTGCGAGTTTGCCACTATTGTTTACAAGCCTCGCTGTGTTAAAGCAGAAGCAGCAATGCAAGCTTTGCTTCAAAATTTTATTCAGCATCAAGTTGTGGAATTTGCTACTTATGAAGTCCTTTGTAAAGAGGACTATGGGTATGCTGAGTTTATTCCCTCCCGAAAAAATTATGTCGAAAGCCAAGAATTTGTTAAGCGTTTCTATCAGCAACTGGGTGGATTTTTAGGGATTTTTCATATCCTTGGAGGGGGTGATCTCCATCAGGAAAATATTCTGGCAACTGATGGTAACGCATTTATCTGCGACTGTGAAACGGTTTTAGAAGCAGTGCCTTATGGTATGGACAAATTACCAGACACAGTATTTGATTCAGTGTTTAAAACAGCCATGTTGGAATGGCCTCGTGATGATGCTGATGATGAAAAACAGATGAAGATGAGCGGCTATAGTGGTGGAGAATCTTACGAACTCTCTTATACCCTTCCCAAGATTAACGACCGTCGTATGTCATTTGCTGTAGGAGTCGAACATCAAGCTGGAGTAAAGATTGAAGTAGAAGCCACCAATCGCATTTATTGCCAAGGTCAACTTGTACAGCCACAGGATTATAAAAGCGACATTGTGGAGGGGTTTAACCGGGTTTATGAATGGTTTCAACAAAACCCGCAGCAGGCAATTTCCCTGATCAAAGACTTGTTCTCTTCCTCCTCGGTGCGCTTCCTCAATTGGGGAACACAGGCATATGCTAAATCAATGGTTGCTGCAAGACATCCCAAATGTCTTGCCGAACCACTGGAAGTAGATTTGCTTTTCAATAGTTTAAAGGAACACCATCGACAGTGGGACGAAAGCCGAGAATTGTCACAGATGGAAGTGACAGCAATGTGGCAATTAGATGTCCCCATCTTTACTACTCAAGCAGCCAACAGCCAAGATTTGATTGGTAACTACCAAGAAACGCGAGCGAATATCGTAGCAACTTCACCTGTGGATAATGCCTGCCAACGGATTCTTCGGTTGTCTACAGAAAATCGAATCAAACAAAATCAATATATTTATACCAGTTTATCTCCCGAAGAAATCAATAGTCCTTATTTCATTGCCTCAGCCGTTAACTATGCTCAACAAATTGGCAGGCAATTGTGCGAAATGCTGGAGCATGAGGACAGCAAAGCTCCGTGGAAAACTTATGATTATACCGCCACGGGAAAACGCATTGTTGATATCAGCGGCGATCTCTACGATGGCTCTGCTGGAATCTGCTTATTTTTGGCTTATCTAGACGCTATTCAACCAGAACCAGAATTCCGCCAAGCAGCAGAGCGAGCCTTATCACATGCCATAGAGCAACGTAATACTACCTTCGTTGGAGCCTACCAAGGAACAGGGGGGTTGATTTACTTGTTGACGCATCTAGCTCAACTGTGGAACCGACCAGCGCTGCTTGATCTAGCGGTAGAGTTGAGTGATGAAGTGAAGGGCAGAATTGATCAAGATAAATACTTTGATCTTCTTCATGGCGTCGCAGGACTAATTCCTGTGATACTAAATTTGGCAGCAGCGACTGATGGTAAAGGAATAGATTGTGCAGTGCAGTGCGCTCAACATCTGCTTGCTTCCGCAAGCCGCCGAGATGATACCTTGAGTTGGCGTGGTGGACGACCAGAGTTAGCACGAGACAATCTTACTGGTTTTTCTCACGGAGGTAGTGGTATCGGTTGGGCGCTCATTTTGTTGGGGTGTCACCTCAATGAGCCTGACTACATTACAGCCGGTCGTCAAGCGTTTGCATATGAAACACTTCACTTTGATCAACAACAGCAAGATTGGTATGATTTACGCAAATCCGTGATGACATTAGAAGACCCAAATCAGCACCATTTTGCTAATGCTTGGTGCAACGGTGCAGCCGGCATTGGTTTGAGCCGGATTGCGAGTTGGGCAGCTTTAGGGAAAACTGATGACGATATGTTGCGCGATGCTTATAGGGCGCTCAATGCAACTGTCGGTAATTTTAATAAACTCGGTAATGATTCGTTATGTCACGGCAAAGCAGGTAATGCTGAACTATTTTTGCTGGTTTCCAAGCTCAATGACCAGCCTTATCTCCAGATGGAAGCGAATGTAATTGCACAGGCGCAGTGGCGTACTTTTGAAAAGGCGCGGCGCTGGATTTGTGGCTCTAGTGGGAACGATATTCTCCCTGACTTAATGCTGGGAATCGCAGGGATTGGGATGCATTTTTTACGATTAGCTTATCCGGAGTTTGTCCCTTCACCTCTGTTACTCGATCCACCTCCAAAGGTGTAGGTTTTTAGAGATAAATAAATCCAGATAGTCAAAATTTGGAGAAATAATTATTGCCAGCTAGCAGATCATCTTTCAGGAGTAGAAGAGTGACACAACAAAAAATGATAAATGGCATGATTTTTGCCTGCTTGTTGTCAATAGGCTTCCTACTAGGAATGCCAGATTCAGCCTTGGCTTTCAAGGTGCCAATTCACGAAGAAATCACCCGAGAAGTGTTTGCTGATTTCAAAGTGGTGGCTGGCAGTGAGACACTCAAATTCACTGATTATGCTATCGACCAAATTCTGAAAGCAAATAAAGACACTGACGATCTCCCCAACCAGGTTAATAGTGAGAAGCATTTCGACGGTGAAGACTTTGTTGGTGGTAGTCAACGGGTAAAGGATCTCAAAGAAAGAGTCATTAGCAAAGTGACTGCGACAGAGCCTTATCCTACATCAGCCCGTAATGATTTAGGAACTGCTTCACATACGATTCAAGACTTCTATGCTCATAGCAACTGGGTAGAACTCGGTCATAGCAGCCCGAATATCAACACAAAGATTGGAAGAGAAATATTTTCTGGAGCTGAGAAAAACATCCCAACCTGTCCTAATGATCCAGGGACTCTCGGTGGTGAAGGCTTACGTCAACTAACTTCTGGATATTTCATCCTTAGTAATAATGTAGCCTGTGGCGTTCCTCCAGGAAAGTGTCGTCATGGTGTCCCTGTGGTATGCTCGACTGGAATTAACAAAGACGATAGCAGTCGCCAAGGATTTGATACAGCACGCTCTTTAGCTGTTAGTGCGACTAAGGATTATCTAAATCAGATTTTCAGTGATTCCCGCATGGCAGGTAATGTTAATGCTATCAAACTTTTGATGCGAATCAATAATTAATGAATATTCTGCCTTCCCAATAGTTTTTTTTTCAATCAACCAAGCATTTGTGAAAGCTGCAAAATTTCCATAATTATTGCTTTGGTTACTCAACCTAACCCCTAAAATAGTCCAAAGCTAGTTCGAGAATGTGGTGGCTGTCCTCATATTTTTGAAATATTGAATTTTTTGAGGTAAAAATGTCCAAAGAAGCTGTGATTAACTTATATGAAGCTATTTTTAATTCAGAAGAATTGCAACAAGAGCTTCATGCAATCACTCGACCAGAAGAAATTATTAAGTTAGGAGCAAGAAATGGTTACTCTTTCACCCTAGAAGATATCGCCCAAGCCGATGCTTCTTATCCTAGAGAAAATAGCAAACCGCTGTTGTCCAATGATTTTTCCGATGATAGCGTCAGTAATAATTTCCCCCAGTTTTACCATTATGAGTTTGCCTTCTCAGAGATTCCAGGATTTGAGGAAATAGCCCAGGAATTTGAAAAACTTAAAATCAAGCCCAGTACAGTAGATTTAAATTTGTATCAACAAAGCTTTCGAGAAGAAGATTTGAAGTCTACATATGTCTCCCCGGATTCACCCGGCTTTAAGCAGTTGTATGACAAATTACAAAATTCATATTTGGATTTAGATATCCCCAGTCCTAAACCTGACTATGCATGGTGTCCATTTCACTTAATTAACCTAGACTTTTATGTAGACCATCCGCTCTATGAAGATTATTTTAGGACAAAGGTGAAGCTCCTCAAGCTCCTCAAAGATTTTTTTGCAACTGATGTAAGGTCTTCCGGGAGCTTATGGTATCCTCCAAACTCTTATAGATTGTGGCATACCAATGAAACCCAACCGGGTTGGCGAATGTATCTGGTTGATTTTGACTACTTTAAACCTCAGGTCGAGGGAGAAGCATTTTTCCGCTACATGAATCCCAAAACTAAAGAATTAGTTACCCTTGAAGAAAAGCCCAAGGTAGTTAGATTTTTTAAAATAGAAAGCGAACCAAGTAAATTATTCTGGCATTGCATCGCTAATACAACAAAATCAAATAGATGGAGTTTTGGGTTTCAAATCTCTAGTAAATGGATGAACAAATTATTGCACGTTTCTTAAAAAAAGCATATAGCGATTCTCATCTAAGTGAGGTACAGATTGACCCCTCCCCCAATCCCTCCCCGACGCGGGGAGGGGAGCAAGACTCCGGTTCCCCCTTCCCTATCAGGGAAGGGGGCTAGGGGGTTAGGTCTCTTGCGTACCGCACCTAATTGAGAAACGCTATAAAGAATAAAAAAAGTAAAATGGCATTTTTCTAGATATTTTCTGCTGATTGGATTTATCAATCCTGCTGGTAATTTAGTTACAAACCTTGGCTTTAAAAATTCCAGGAGAACAGGAAAAAAATCAACAAAAAAATGCTAAACTTCCAAGTAGTTGTAAAGCCTTTACAAAAAAACCAAGATGCAGGAAAAAGTTGTTAATAGAGGTCTGGATCGAGATGAAATCAGACAGATACAAATGTTAATGTTCATGTGTTGGTGTCTCTCACCACAGAGCAAACTACGTCAGTTACTGGAAATGGCGTTAGAGGCGTCTGAAACTGAAACAATGGCTAAGGCTCAGGCAATGCCCTGTGATGATGTGAGTATTGATGGTTTATTTGTTTGGTTGAGTTCTTTAGTCTCGCCAACAGAATTAACAGAGTCAGAAAAGCAGTTGCTGGAGTGGCAAAATGATGCTTGCAATATGTTACCAGCAATCGATGAACTTAAGACCATTGAAAGCAAATTGGGCTTTAAATTTAGCATTGAAAAGCTTAATTCACAATAGCACCGAATTTGATATTTAGAGTTTGTAACTCAGTCATGGCGACTTAACTGCTTTTAGTAATAAAAAGGAGGTCTGGCATGAGTAAGGCAGTTTCACAGTATTATCCTATTGCTCCACATGAGTGGCAATCTGTTTTGGCAGCCTACGAATCTTCGACGCCCTACAATTATGCTGTCATAGACAATTTTCTCCAGCCTGATGTTTGCCAGCAACTTCATCAAGAGTTATTGAATCACCCAGGATGGTGCAATCAGAACAGCACAGGGCAAACCCTGGTTGGCAATATGGGTCCAAAGATAGAGACAATTTTTGCGATCGCCCAATCCCTCAAAGCCAACTGTCCTTCTCTGTTCTCTGACTATGAGTTGGTTGAGCATTGGGCGCTCATGTACCCGAAAAATGCTTCTGGGAAGCTGCATTCTGACGTTGCATCTTTAACCTTGAACCTCTGGTTGACGCCAGATGAGTATAACTTAGAACCGAATGGAGGTGGTCTAACCTTTTTTGATGTCAAACGTGAGTCCGAGCCTTCACCAGGTAAGTCTTTGTCATATTTTTGGTCAGAAGAATATATGAAAGATCATACAGCAGGTCAAAAAGTCAGCATCAGTTATAAATGTAATCGCGCACTTCTGTTTGATGCGAGTACTTTTCATAAAAGTGATGCTTTTTGCTTTGCCAATACGAAAGCGGAGTCTCACCGAATTAATCTTTCTTTAGCATTCGACAATCCTACGGTTTATCAGGAGCGTAATCGTGCGTTGAGAGAAGCATTTACTAATAGCAGCAATTGAGAAAAAATCGTGTAATTAGCGAAGCTTCCACATTCCATTCTCTAGCAGCTCTAGTAATAAATGGTGGTAATTCATTAAAGTCGGACGATGCCCAACGCTAATATAAGTAGTTCCGGTTTTCATTAGATGTTGGTACAAATTTTCCTCGTTTTTGATATCTAAAGCGCTAGTGGCTTCATCGAGGATGGCATAGCGAGGTTTAGTAATAAAGAGACGGGCAAAAGCAATCCGCTGTTGTTCTCCCAAGGAAAGGACATCAGACCAATCTTGTTCAACATCTAAACTACCAAATCTCTCAACTAACTTTGGTAAGCCGACTTGTTCGAGAACACGACAAAGTTGCTCGTCATCAATTTGACTTTCAGTACTCGGATAAATAAGCTGATTGCGTAGTGTACCTAAAATCATGTACGGGCGCTGGGGCAGAAACAACATTTCACTAAGATTAGGGCGGATGATTGTCCCTGTACCAGAATTCCATAAGCCTGCGATCGCCCTTAACAGCGAACTTTTACCACAGCCACTCTCTCCCATTACCAGTAGTCCTTGTCCTGCTTGCAGTTCTAAAGATAGATTGCTAATTAGGGTTCTTAAATAGTTTGGGGTTTGCAGCGTCAACTGCTGAATAGCCAAGCGGGAGTCTTCGACTATATCAATCGTCGGTATATGGACTGCTATCGTATTTTTAGTTTGATCTTTTTGTTCAAGATACTGTTTGAGGGCATACAATCGGTCAATTCCAGCCACGAATCCAGTCAAAGACTCAAATCGATAAACAATAAAATTCAAGGCGTTGAAGACACTCAGGAAAGCACCTATAGACTCAGAAACTTTCCCTACTTCCATATCTCCTCCTAGAATCCTAGGAGCCAAAATTACTGGTGGAAGAAGTAAGGGAAGAAACTGATAAAGATTGGTTAGTAAACTCAGATTAAACTCACGTAATATCAGGCGATTAAAAATTTCAACTACCTCGTTGAATAACTTTTTTGCATAGTTTGATTCTTGTACTTGCCCACCATAAAAAGCTATAGACTCGGAGTTTTCGCGGATTCTCAGCAAACTAAAGCGGAAATTTGCTTCTTTTTTAAGCTGTTCAAAACGCAGTCTAACTAATGGTTTACCAAAGACTAAAATTACGATAAAAGTGCCGATCAAGATATAAGCTACGATTAATAAAACTAGAGGTTGATAAATATTCCAGAGAACCCCACTAAAAACAATTATTTGAAGCATTCCCTGAATGAGCGAAATAAAAAAACCTAAAGCATTTTGAGTAAAACCTTTGATGTCTTCAGCAATACGTTGGTCTGGATTGTCAATTTCTTTATTGGAGCTGAGGTAGTAAAATCCACGATTTTTTAAATATTTATCGAGAAAATGTCTCGTCGTCCACTGCCGCCAGAAAATTCCTAGCTTATTTACTAAATAACCATATCCAGCATAAAGTGGCACATAAATAGCTAAAATTTCTAGGAAAATAAGTACAGAGCGCCAGAACCTCTGGGAGTCTTTTTTGGATAAGGCAGAAATTAAGTTGCCCTGTTGTTCATTTAATACTACGCTCAAATTTGTGTAGCTTAATAGCAATAAACCTATCAGCAACAGTAGACTAAATGCACCTATTTTCTCACGTCCAAGCCAGTACAGTTTGGCAATTGCCCAAAACTTTTTGAGCGAACTTAAATTTAAGAAATTCATCTTTAATTTTTCTGGGGTAATTAAACAATGTATTATGATAGTTTTTACCATAAAAAAAGACAAATAAATCATTTTTTATAAGTAGGACTTACGCACTCGTAACGAGAAAACAAGACTTAGATAAATGCTTCCTTACGTCGCTTCGGACGGAAATACATAATCCGTGGGTAAGTCATGATAATTTATGGTAAAAAATATTTATGTAGCTGCAATAATTTCAGTATATAAGAGTAGTTTTGAATTGATTTTTTAAAATAAAAGACGTTCTTGATGATATAATTTTTCAAGCAAATAAACATTGTATCTGCTGATTTTTTTGAAGTGAAAAAAATAGGTTGACATGAAACTAAGTGTTATCATCCCGTGTTTTAATGCAGAGTCTACCATCGCCGTTCAACTGGAAGCCCTAGCTAACCAACACTGGTCAGAGCCTTGGGAGGTGATTATTTCCGATGGTGGTTCCAGCGATCGCACTAGAGAAATTGCACAACAATATCAGGAAAAGCTACCGAATTTAAGGATAGTTGACTCCTCTGAGCGAAGAGGAATTGCTTATGGTCGAAATGTGGGTGCACAAGCTGCTGCTAGCGAATCCCTTGCCTTCTGCGAGGCTGACGACGAAGTAGGGACTGGTTGGGTAGCGGCTATAGGGGAGGCACTCTCTCAGCATGATTTCGTAGCTGGCTATTGTGATATCAAGAAACTTAATCAACCTTGGACAATCAAGGCGAGAATGGGGGGAAGACTTGTTGACGGCTGGGAAGATGGAATTCTGAGTGAGCACAGCTTTATAAAATACTCCGTTGCCGGAGGATACACTGTTGGGATTAAACGCTCAGTCCATGAAGCGATCGGCGGATTTGATGAGTCTTTGCCCGCTGGCGACGATGTTGACTATAGCTGGAGAGTGCAGCTAGCTGGGACGAAGCTGCATCATATCCCAAGTCTCAAAATTCACTATCGGCTTCGCGATACCTTAGCTGGTATTTACCGTCAAGCTTATGTATATGGGAAGGGTAATATTTGTCTAAGCAAAAAGTTTGAATCATTAGGCATATGTTCAGGTCCATCGCCGGATGGAAAAATAGAGTGGCAGCTTCTACTTAAAGATTTAGTGAAAATTCGTAGCAAGGAACACTTGGCGGCATGGTTATGGAAAGTTGGCTATCAAAGAGGATGTAAACAAGCTCTCAGCAGTGAAGGTTCATAACTTGGTCTCGATTTAATAGTGTGAGTGACTTGCAAAAACAGGCGAAGCTCTGGTAAATATAGCCTGAGGAGAAACAGAGTTTAAATGTGAAGAGGAAAGCATAAATAATGAGAGTACTTTGGGTTGATATAGCAAAAGCCTACGGAATGTTCCTAGTTTTCTATGGTCATTTTCTTGAAAAATTAATTGTTTCAGGCAATGTTGCAGCCTTTTTCCAATTCAAGTTTATTTATTCATTTCATCTGCCGTTGTTTTTCCTATTGTCTGGCTATATTAGTAAAAACAATAGCTTGAGTTATAAGGAATTTTTAAGATTACATTTTACTTCTAGAATAATTCCAGTTATCTTTTTTAACTTATTAGCTATGACTATCAATATTTACCAGGATAGTCTTTTGGGTTCTTTACATTGGAATTATTACTTATTGGGTTTAATGAACTTACTTAAAGGACATCCAGTATATAATGCTGTTACATGGTTTCTTGTTTGTTTATTTACTATTGAAAATATTCATTTCTTTTTATCTCACTACTTCAAGACAAATAAGCAATTAATAATTTCTGCCGTTATCCTATTTTTGATTGGGTTGGTAATCACTTTAAACATAGAATTCGTCACCGAGGTGACGGGAGTAGAAAAAAACTTATGGTTTGTACACGAAGCCTTAGTTGCTTACCTATTTTATCAATTTGGAAAAATCTTAAAGGACTGGGAACTTTTAGAAGAAAAAATAACGCTATTTTTTCAATTCTTTCTTTTGGTTTTTACTGGTTTAATTGTCTTGCTCACCTTCAATTTAAATACAAATCTATTCACAGTCAAAATAACAGCCGTAATGATGGCTATTTCCAGTCATGGAAATTTTGTACTTTTCCCGCTAACCGCGTTAGCAGGTTCACTTTTTATTATATTCTTGGCAAAGTTAACACCTGCCTCCAAAATAATTCTATTCATCGGTCAAAACACATTAATTCTCTTAGGTCTAAATGGTTTATTTTTTCATTTTGGAAATCAATGGATTTTTACATTACTCAAAGAGTTTTTAACAGATTCACATTTGGTAGTTTTTGAGGCTTGTAGCTTGGTGACTTTACTTTCCATAGTTTTATGTGTCCCATTTATATTTATTTTTAATCAGTTCATACCTCAACTTGTAGGAAAGCCAAAAAATAATGGACCGTTATTGAAAAATCTAGTTTAAAGATAACTTTAGGAATTACGTAATTTTTGAAAAAACTAGAGTCATGCCTGACAATAAATTTATTGTTATCACAACCATTAATTACCCAACGGATGGCATCAAAAAAATAGCGAGTAACTACAAAGATTGGAGCTTTATTGTTGTTGGAGACAAAAAAACACCGACAAACTGGAACTGGGAAGGTGTTCAATTTTTGTCTGTTCCAGACCAATTAGCACTTGAGAGTGCTTTTGTTAGGGAATGCCCTTTCAATCATTATGTGCGGAAAAATATCGGTTATCTCAAAGCTATACAGAATGGTGCAAAAGTTATTGCTGAGACAGATGATGACAATATTCCCTACGACTCTTTTCTGGTTTCAGTTGACAAGCAAGTAGAAGGGCAGCCGGTACAAAAGCATGGCTGGGAGAACATCTACACACACTTTACAGACACTAAAATCTGGCCACGGGGCTTTCCTTTGGAATACATCAACGAAAGTTTTAGAAAAAAAAGCCTTTTGGGTGATAAATCTACGTTTGATTGCCCTATCCAACAGTACTTAGCGGATGGTGACCCAGACGTTGATGCAATCTATCGGTTAACAACGGAAGAAGAAACGAAGTTTAGGTCAAACACAGTTATTCTCAAAGATGGCACGTTCTGTCCGTTCAACTCACAGAATACGATTTGGTGGCCGGAAGCGTATCCGCTGCTCTATTTACCTAGTTTCGTGAGCTTTAGAATGACTGACATTTGGCGATCGTTCATCGCACAAATTTGCTTGTACAAGCAAGGTAAAAATATTGCTTTCCGGGAAGCGACTGTTGTTCAGTTGAGGAATGAGCATTCTCTGATTCGTGACTTTAAGGATGAAGTTCCAGGTTACGTCAATAACATCATAATTATGGAACTCCTTAGCGGTCTGGTGTTATCAGAAGCACCAGACCGGACGAGCGAGAATTTACGTCTGTGCTACGAAAAGTTAGTAGAAGCAGAAATAATTCCCCAGTCCGAGTTACATTTGGTTGATTTGTGGATAAAAGACCTCAATCATTTGGGTACATCCCACTAATTGTATTAACTACCAATAACTTCAGGGAGTTGAGGATTTGGGATTTTCTCAAGCCGCTCGATAAAGTTTTGAACTGGTATCAGTTGCCAGCTAGAATCACTGAATAATTCTAAGACTTGCTGATGATAGTTTAGTAAACTCTCTCGGTGTCCAACACTGATAAAAGTAGTTTCGCTTTGCTTTAGCTGTTGGTAAAGATGCTTCTCATTTTGCTGATCTAATGCGCTAGTTGCTTCATCCAAAAAAGCGTAACGAGGTCGATTGAGTAAGAGTCTTGCGAAGGCTAGACGTTGTTGTTCTCCTATGGACAAAAAGCTACTCCAATCTAGTTCTGAATCAAAGCCACCTACTTTAGAAAGTAACTCAGGAAGGTTAACTTGCTGCAACAATGATTCCAATTCTTCATCTTGAATTTGACGATTAGTCTTGGGGTAGAGTAACTGTTCCCGAAGAGAACCCAGAATCATATAAGGACGCTGGGGTAAAAACATGATTTCTTCGAGATTGGGTCTGACAATACGACCCTTTCCTGTGTTCCACAAATTGGCGATCGCTCTTAGCAGAGAACTTTTACCAAGACCACTAGCTCCCATAATCAATATACTTTCACCAGGTTCTAACGAAAACGACAGATCTTTAACTAAAGTCTGTTCACCGTTAGGAGTTTGCAAAGTCATGGCTTCAAGGGCAAAACGATTGTCCTCTAATATTTCAATAGTGCTTTCTTGTCCTTGTCTCTTCGACGCTACCAAAACCTCCGCCAAAGTAGCCAAGCGATTAACCACAGCAGCAAGAGCGCTGAGAGTATCAAATCTACGTATAATTACTGCTAGTGCCCCCGAAAGCTGAAAGCACAATATACTTGCTTGAGTAACTGTTCCTAACTCAATCTGACCATTAAAATATAATGTTCCTATAGTTAAATAAGGGAGGATAAAAATAGAATTTTGGTAGCTTACGGTTAGCAATTCTATATTCCGTTCCCACCCTATGATTAGATTCAAATTCTCCATGAGCATAGTGAATCGCCGCTTCAGTATACTCGATTCTTGATTTTCTCCACGAGAGAAGGCGATAGACTCAGCATTGTCGCGCAACCGAACCAAGCTGTAACGGAAATTTGCTTCGTATTGGAGTTTTTCAACGTTAAGATTAACTAACCCTTTACTAAAAAAAATCACAATCAGGTTGATAAGTAAAGAATAGCTCAACAGAGCAATAAACAGTATTTTAGAAATCGTCCAAAGCACAATTCCGTAAGCGATTAGATTAACTACTTGATTAAGCATAGCCACAAAGAAATCCAAGATAGTTTGAGTAAACGACTCAACTTCCTTGGAGATACGCTGGTCTGGGTTATCGATATCAAGATTGGTCTTAAGTTCGTAATAGGCTCTATTGTAGAGATATTGATCCAGGAAATAGTTAGTTAACCATTCTTGCCAGTAGAGACAGAGTTTCTTTTTGATGTAGTTGGAAAAAACCATCAAGGGGACGATTACGATTAACGAACCACCATAGAGCAAGAGCAAGGGAATATACTTTGACATCTGCTGTTGAGCCATAGCAGTAATCAAGTCTCTATTCACATAGCTACTTAGAACATTTACTCCAGTACTTGATAACAACAATAACAAGATAATTGTTAACATCAACCACGGTCGCCACTCCTCTATTAGCTGTTTCCTGTAGTAGAAAAAACCAGCAATGGTAGCCAGCAAAAGTAAGCCAATAAAATAGATAACTGGCGATTTGATGATCTGGGAAATATAGTCTACTAAACCTGGAGCAATATTGTTGATGATTTCTGGAAAATATTGCTGTCCTCCTAAGCTGATGACGCTGACAAGAGCAAATGAAGCTATTGAGAGGAATGCCATTAGCAACAGCAATACACCTACAAAAGTTCCTCTTCTATTATCGGAGCGTGGATACCAGTAAGGTTGGACAAGTGCTAAAAATCTTTGCCCAAGTTGACGTTCAAATCTATGTATTTCACTCATATAATTCTAAAATATTCAAATCTATTTGGTAAGTCGGTATAACGTCAATTGCACACCGTCAAATAAACTATTTTATGTTTTAAGAGTTTGGAGCTAGTTGCCCATTCAAGTAGGCACACCGCAGAGAGAGGATTTGTGGTAAATTATCAGACAACAATTGAGAGGAGCCAACCACGTACCAAAATTCTCTGCGTTGGGTGGATTACCTGGAAAAATTTAACCCCTAACTCCTAACTTCTGCTTTGTTTATTCGTCTATTTGCCAGGAATCCTTGGTTATTTCTTCATCCAGGATTTTCTTAGGACGAACGACGACAATAATTCGACCTAAAAGAGGAATTGAGGGTGCGGTTTCAAACCATTGAAAATCAAGTTCGCCGGCGTTGTCAACCACAAAATAGCTGCCATCATCCCATTCTTGGACTGCGCGATCGCAAACTACTAAAACTGTTTCTGATTTCGGTTGTGTTTGGTTGGGTAAACGATCGCTTTTACATAAAATTACGACTGGATCGGATGCACCTAAGATTACTTGCCAACCTGGTAAAGGTACCCAAGCTTGTTCTCCAGCAAATTTTACCATGCGAAATGGTTCAATTTGTTCGACTATAGGAACAGCTTGCAAATCTTCTGCCTTCAATGGCAGTTCACCCGCTACAGGCACGAGGCGCGGCAATTCTTCTTCAGATTCCAGCCGGAAAAATGGTAAAATTGGCGCGGGACGTTTAGGAACGACAGTAAAATCAGTTAATAATTGTTCTATTTGCTTTCTGGCAGTTGGTGAATAAGCAAAGCGTAAACCTTTGGCAATTAGACGCGATCGCTCTTGTAAATCTGAGTATTGACGAGCAAGTTTCCAACATTGATAAGCAACTGCATCCCCTGGATGATTAGAAAACCCATCTGGTAAGGTAGGAAAGCGGGAGAAATCTTTGATGGCTTTTGCCACTTCTTTTGCTTCGTCGGCATCAACCTGGTTTTGAAAAGTCAGTTCAGCCGCAGCAGCGCGTTCAGAGTTGGTTAACAAACGCAATTCATATAAAATATCACTACCGCGTGTGCTGTAATGCGATCGCACTGCTGGTGATGCTCCAACTTGTTCTATAGAATTGTAAACTTGAGCGCCGACAATTACTTGATTTTGCTGAATCGGTTCAAAACCAGTAGCTTCAAAAATGTCTTGAGGATTGTAACCACTTTTTTGCAGTTGAGCGATCGCCATTCCCCATTCCACCCAGTTGCCTTGTTTTTGCCTGAGCTTTCGCAGCAATTCAAGTGCAGCATCTGAAGCTGTGTCAGAATTTTGAGGATTGGGTGGTAAGTCAGTCATAATTTGCTCTTAATCGCGCACGATTCCAATATCATTTTAAGGTTTAATCGTTTTTAATTACGCAATTACTCGCTGGCGATCGACGTGGATTTTCCTTATTTTACTGTGGCACTAACTACAGTCCAGTTTGACACACCTTAATTACATCGCTAAATTTCCGCAACGTTTATGAGTTATTTCCAAAGAAGCTTGGTATGGAATATAACAAGATGGGTACTATTTAAGCAATTATCTTATGGATAATCCCATTTCAGAAATTGATAAAGTCCACCGTCAATTGATGACTCTAGAACGACCCAAGAAACTGAAAATCCTGGTAGTTGACGATGAACCAGATAATCTCGATCTGCTTTATCGTACCTTTCGACGTGATTTTCAAGTTCTCAAAGCCGATAGCGGTATCAATGCTTTAGAAGTTTTGGCAGCATCCGGGGAAGTAGCGGTAATCATCTCCGACCAGCGGATGCCAGAAATGAAAGGAACTGAATTTCTCAGCAAGACTGTACCACAATTTCCGGATACAGTCAGGATAATTCTGACAGGTTTTACTGATATTGAAGACTTGGTAGAAGCGATTAACGCCGGACAAGTCTACAAGTATATTACCAAGCCTTGGGACCCAGGTGAACTCAAAGCGGTAGTGCAAAGAGCAGCAGAAACTTACGACTTGCTCAAGCAACGTACAGAAGAACTGCACCGTGCTCATGCTCAAATCGCTTTGCTGACATTTTTAGTGAAAGTAACCCCAACAACTTCTAACTTAGAAGCAAGTCTGACATCGATTGCTAGGGCTTTTAGTGAGACTTTCGCAGCGGATGGCTGTATTTTGCAATTAGTGGAGAAAAATACTCTTGTTAACAATCAAGGGACTTGCTGTAATACAGGTACAATTGAAAACTGGCTAGATCGAGATCCACTGACAACAGAGGCGATCAAAGAAGGAAAAATTCAATTTTCCGTAAATGTACCCAAAGACCAAAAACTCGCACTTATCACCCAATATCGGGAGAATCAAGTCCAAGCACACTTCATTATCCCGATGATTTACCGCTCGGAAGTTTTGGGGGTGTTGTCGCTACAGTGGAAACAACCATGCACTTTGCGAGAAGATGAATTAGAGCTAATTCATACCTCCGCTCAACTAGTTGCGATCGCACTTACTAGCAGTCGCTCCCCTATAGCAAAAATTTAGTCAAAAGTCAAAAGTCAAGAGTCAAAATCTTGACTTTTGACTTTTAATCGATGAGTAATAAAATTTGCACTATTTGTTTACACAAGTAAGTGGGCGAAATTAAACGTAAAATAATTTCCTCATTCTTAGTGAGCGGTTTACCGCTCATATCTTCGGTTTTGAAAATTAAAGTCCGAATATGAACCAAAGCAAAAATAATATAGATGTTCGCGCTATTTTTGACCGCATTGCCCCTGTTTACGATCAATTGAACGATTGGTTAAGTCTGGGACAACACCGCATCTGGAAGGAAATGGCAGTGAAATGGAGCCAAGCCAAACCAGGTGATACCTGCCTAGATTTATGTTGTGGTAGTGGCGATTTAGCTTTGCGTTTAGCGCGACGTGTGGGAGGATGGGGAAAGGTTTACGGAGTGGACTTTTCCCCTAATCTGCTCTTAAGTGCCCAACAACGCTCCAGAGCGCAATATCCCCAACCGCCTATCACCTGGGTAGAAGCAGACGTGCTAAATTTACCCTTTGAGGACAATTCTTTTGCCGCTGCGACGATGGGCTATGGCTTAAGAAATGTTAGAGATATTCAAGGCAGCCTGAAAGAATTACACCGCGTCTTGCAACCGAGGGCAAAAGCCGCAATTTTAGACTTTCATCGTCCCAGCAATTCGCAAATCCGCGCTTTTCAGCAGTTTTATTTAGATAATCTCGTTGTCCCGTTGGCAGACTACTTAGGTGTGAAGGAAGAATACGCTTACATCAGTCCCAGCTTAGATCGTTTTCCCATCGGCACAGAGCAAATAGACCTAGCTCGTCAAGTTGGTTATGCAACTGCCACACACTACCCCATCGCGAACGGTATGATGGGAATGCTGGTAGTCAGCAAATTTTAGATTGGTGACTAGGAATTAGGGACGCTTGGACTGGGGACTGGGGACTAGAATCTGGAAACTGGAAAAATCCCAATCCAAAATCCAAAATCCAAAATCCGTCTTAAAAAGCTTTGAGCGGAGGAAACCTCCGATCAAACTTTTCGCAAAATCCAAAATCCGAAATCCTGTGGATTGGTCTCATATCTGGCTTTACGTGTCTCCCCCGGTAGTGGGTGGAATTATTGGCTATTTCACGAATGATATAGCCATCAAAATGTTATTTCGTCCCTACCGAGCGCTTTACATTGGTACAACTCGTGTTCCGTTCACTCCTGGATTAATTCCTCGCAATCAGGAACGCCTTGCGAAGAACATTTCCAATACAATTATGGGGTCATTGCTGACACCAGAAGAATTGCAAAAGCTAGCGCGGCGTCTGTTGCAAACGGACCGCGTGCAATCAGGGATTCTTTGGTTATTGCAAATGGCGTTCGAGCAAATTCAAGGGGATAAACAAGATAAAAGTACAAAGATTGTCGCCGGAATTTTGCGCGATTTGTTAGGAGAATCTTTGCCACGTCTACTGAAGGTTTTGGCACGAAAAGAAGACTTTTTAGAAACGCAAATAAATCAAATTTTTGACCAGATATTACTGGAATTTCAACTCAGCGAAGAACAATCTACTCGGCTTGCTGATTGGTTATTGCAAGTAGTTTTACCCCCAGATGCAATCCGGCAGACAATCATTGATTTTTTAACCGATCGCACGATTCAAATTATTGATGAAAGCTTTCGCGAAAAAACCAGCGGAACTTATTGGGTAGTGGCAAATTTGTTTGGTTTACGCAATACTTTAACTCGATTGCGGACGTTTTGCTTGGATGAAAAAGAGACGACAAATCAACGCATCAAAGAATTAATTCAAGAATTGCAAATGCGCGATCGCCTCAGAAAAATTCTGCAAAATATATCTTTACAAAACTTGCCAATGGGGACGGTGCGGCAATTGCGAAAGACTACCCGCGAAAGTGTGCGTCATTATCTGCAAACAAGTGGTGGTGATTTACTACAAGGATTAACTGATTCCGTTGACTGGGAAAATATTGCTTCAGTATTGCTAAATCGTCTTAGTGCTTCCCCGGTTGTTAGTTCTTCGTTGGATATGGTGAGTGAAGAACTGGCATTAATTTTAGATAAATATTTAGAAAAAGATTTAGAAAAGATTGTGGCTCAAGCGATACCCATTTTGTCAATAGATCAAGTGATTGTCGATCGCGTAAAATCAACATCACCCGCTGATTTAGAAGCCGCAATTGAGGGAATTGTCAAAAATGAATTGCAGGCGATCGTTACTTTAGGTGGTGTTTTAGGTTTTATCGTCGGGTTATTTCAGATAGTATTATTGGTATTTAGTCAATAGAGATTTAAGAGTGCGATCGCACTCTTTTCTAAAACTTGATAAAAAGGGCGATCGCTCTCGTTATTATGCCTCACCTTCTCGCTTAAGCAACAACTCCACCTCTTGAAGTGATAAACCAGTCATTCTTACCACTTCTTCCACAGCCATTCCGCTGTTGAGTAGATTTACTGCAACCAGCCGAACACCCTCTTGAACACCTTTGGCTTCACCTTTGGCTTCACCTTCGGCTACAGCCTCTTCCCAAATATCTTGATAAATTACAGACTCCCGCATAATCTCTCTCCGTAAAACTCTTTTAATCAGCTGTTTCTCTAATACTAAACCAGCTAAAATCGAAGTTGCAGCCGCAACATTACTTTGCCGTCGTTGGTTGGAAATTCCTTCTATTTCCTGTGCTACTTGCTGTAATGTGCTGTTTCTATCCTTTGTTTCACCCAACACCGCAAACGGTAATAAACCTGGATAGCGCAAAAATACCTCCACAGGTTGTTCCCACAGTCGAATCACTTCAAACTCATGACGAGAACCAGGAATACTAAAGGTATTTTGCCGCACGAGTTCTGAACTTGTTTCTTTAAGGTAAATCACAACTTGACGCATCCGCTTTTGGGGAAAGCGACGATACACCCGCAACCGATAATCAATCATGCGAAAGGGAATATTTGCATCGGGTTGAGTCTGAAACTCCAAATGAAGCACGACCTCTGCCGATTCTAATAAAATTAGTGCATCGGCTCTAATTGGTTCAAGTGAGAGTTCCGAAGGACTTAACTCTGTTAGAGAAATTGGTTCTCCTAACAGCCAGGTGGCAAAGTCGGTAGAGAAATTTTCGGCAAGAAATTTGCAAACATTATCAAACATTCCCAAATCCTAGCATTAACTAGCTAGGTAACTTCCTTTGCATTCTCGACTTACTTAAGCGAAGCATTATTGCTAAGACTAATAAGATAACTAAAGGTAAATAAATCAGCATTGACTGTTGAATTCTCAGGCTAAATTCCAATGTAAAAGCTAACCAGAAAAAGTGCATTCCGGTAGTGTGCAAAATTTTCCAAGCACGTTGACCGATTAAAGCAGCGGGACGATCAAAGGACGTTATAGTCATGGCTATGAGTAATAAATAACCGAAAGTGCCGCCTGGGTCAAATTTGGGAGTTACTCCAGAAGTGGCAAACCATAATCCAATCAGAGCGATCGCATGATAAATATGCGACACTGCCATTGATATGCCTAAATAACGGCGATTCTTTAAAAGCCATGTTGTGAAATAATTTGACCAATTCGCTCCCAGTGAGGATGCGACAAAAGCACCAAGAAATAAGATACACGAAGTACGGGCAGTTGCCCTGATTGCCATCCGCATTGCTTGTTCATCAATGCCATAAAATAACCAGATGACAGCAACCATAGCACCAATCGTCAGCGTTGATAAACCGACGATATTCCAACCTTGAAAAGTGGTGGTATGTTTCATACTTTCTTACTTTTGCTTTACTGCTGATTGCTATTTAATTTAGCGATCGCTTTGTCTTTCTGTCTTGCCTAATATAAACAAAAAATGTCTTAATCTTCCTGATTATTGAAACTCCATCCCTTTATCGGTGAAGTTCTTCTGACTCCTAACTCCTAACTTCTTTTACAGCGCGTCTCGATATACCTTTGGTGTTGTTTTGGTATGTTCGCGAAACACCCTGGTAAAATGACTTTGACTTTGAAAGCCGACATGGTGACAGATTTCTACAAGTGTCAATTCCCGTATATGCAATAATTGCTTTGCTTTATCTATTCGGCATTTCATCACATATTGATGCGGTGTCAAACCTGTAGATTGCTTGAATAAAGTAGCAAAATAATGGGGACTCATCTGCACTGAAGCTGCAACTTCAGCTAAAGTTAAATTGTGGTCTAAATTTTCATTGATGTAGTTTATAGCTTCCCTTAATCTATACTTGGGCAAACCACCTGTATAGTTTTTAATCTGCGGTTTACGTGCAGAATATCGGGTCAATAAATGCACTGAAAGCGCTGTTGCCATCGATTCTACATAAAGCCGACTGTCAGCGCTGGAGGCTTCTAATTCAGCTTTTAATGCTAACCCCATATGCTGAATTAACGGGTCGCGTATGTGCCAGTGTGGTACAATTTCGATATTATCTGCATCCGCAGATTCACAAGCAACACGGTTAAGAATTGCAGGTTCAAGAAATAGTTCAACTAATGGAACTTCCCGATCAATCTGTGTTCGGGGGAAAGCTTGGGAAGCTGGGATAATGGCAATATCACCCGATTCGTAATCCACTTGTTGCCAACTTTGGTTTAACATATAGCTGGCACGAAAATTATCAAGAGCAATAACAATAAAGTGCCGACCCATGTACATTTCCGGTGTTTCGTCGCATGGTTCTATTTCATATAAGAGGTTCAAGCCTTCCCATCCTGCCTCAAAGCTGGAGAGGAGGTGTAAGTGTTCGTTTCTGTTATTGTTAGACACGGCTGAAGTCGGCTTTGATGATTGATATCGCGTGCTTGAGCGGCTTGTCGTTAGGATAATGCATATATCAGTCTAAAAATTATCCATTAATTATTTGAATATCTGTAAATAGATCGTTAAACAAAGGCAATATTATGCAAACCCAACTTACCGATGCCCAAAATTTACTTTCTGACTTGATTGCCCATTACTCATCTAGAGTAGATTATCTCATGATTCGCCTGGAAGAAGCAGAAGATACTGATATTTTGTTGCGTGGTGATAAACTAGAAACTCTAAGCGTTGGGATTTCAATTGGTGGACAAATTCGCGCTTGTTATAAAGGTGGTTGGGGTTTAAGTAGTTTTAACCAGCTAGCGACAATTAAAGAGCGGATAGAAGAAGCGATCGCAGCAGCACGGATGGTTGGTGATGAAGAAACTATACTTGCCCCAATAGAAATAGTACAAGCAATATGCACTTTACCGCTTACAGGTAGTGACCCGCGAAAGATTTCCCTGGTGGATAAAAAACAATTGTGCGATCGCTACACCGATTTACTCAAAAGCGTAGACCATCGCATCACCACTACTTCAGTTAGCTACGGTGACAGTGCCCAAAGAATCATCCTCGCTACTTCCGAAGGCACTTTAATTGAGCAATCTTGGGTGGATATGGAAATGCGCTTTGCCGCTACAGCTAAAGACGGGGAAACTCTGCAAACTGGCAGGGAAACCACCGGCTCTCGCAAAGCTTATGAAGATTTAACACATTTGGATGAACAAGTCAAGAGTACCGCTCAAAGGGCAGTAGCTGCTTTATCTTTGGCATCAGTCAAAGGTAATACTTACACTGTGGTCATTGACCCGATTCTCACCGGGTTATTTGTCCACGAAGCCTTTGGACATCTTTCTGAGGCAGATGTGGGTTACGAAAATCCAGATTTGCTGGAAGTAATGACTATTGGTCGGCGTTTTGGTCCAAAAGAGTTGCAAATTTTTGATGGTGCTGCACCTCAGGGACATCGTGGTAGTTATTTTTACGATGACGAAGGCACACCCGCTACCACCACTCAACTAATTAAAGATGGCGTTTTGGTGGGACGTTTGCATTCTCGTGAAACCGCTGGCAAATTAGACGAAGCACCTACAGGCAATGCACGTTGTCTCAATTATCACTTTTCGCCAATAGTGCGGATGACTAATACCTGGATTGAAAGAGGTACAACGCCAGTAGAAAATTTATTTAATGGTATAAAAGAGGGAGTGTACGCCCGGAATTTACTAGGGGGAATGACAAACGGGGAAATGTTCACCTTCAGCGCTGCGGAAGCATGGATGATTAGAAATGGTAAAATTGCCGAACAGGTGCGGGATGTGACGCTTTCGGGTAATGTTTTTCAAACTTTAGCAGATATAGAAGCGATCGGTGATGACTTTTACTGGGATGAGTCCGGTGGTTGCGGCAAAGGTGGACAAGATGGTTTACCTGTCGGTTGTGGTGGACCGAGTTTAAGAATACGTGATGTGATGGTTGGGGGGGAAGCTTGATTTCGTACCGGAGGAGCAAAGTTAGTTGTAGAGACGTTCCGACGGAACGTCTGTACCGGAGGAGCAAAGTTAGTTGTAGAGACGTTCCGACGGAACGTCTGTACCGGAGGAGCAAAGTTAGTTGTAGAGACGTTCCGACGGAACGTCTGTACCGGAGGAGCAAAGTTAGTTGTAGAGAC
>NZ_JAOWRF010000084.1:28192-38632 GCF_025753815.1 Plectonema radiosum NIES-515
GTTCCGACGGAACGTCTGTACCGGAGGAGCAAAGTTGTAATTGAATAATTTTGATTACAATAAGGCTAGATTAGCATCAAAGAATTAGGCTAAAAAGAGCTTTGATTATTTAGAAAAAGCATCCCACAAACAAGGACTTCTTCAATGACAGCTTCTATAGAACGTAGCTTAAGCAAGATACCACCTTTAGAAAGTGGCGATAGACTCAGCCGTCACGAATTTGAGCGTCGCTATACAGCAATGCCGCACCTTAAGAAAGCAGAATTAATTGAAGGAGTCGTCTACGTGTCATCACCATTACGCTTTAAAAGTCATGGACAACCTCACGGTGATTTAATCATCTGGTTGGGAACTTACAAAGTTTCCACCCCAGGAGTAGAGTTAGGTGATAATGCTACAGTTCGTCTAGATTTAGATAATGAACCACAGCCTGATGTTCTATTATTAATAGATGAAAAATTGGGAGGACAGGCAAAAATTAGTGAAGATGACTACATTGAAGGTGCCCCAGAGTTAGTGGCAGAAGTTTCCGCTAGTAGTGCATCAAATGATTTGTATGATAAGAAACGCGCATACCGTCGCAATGGCGTGCAAGAATATATTGTCTGGCAGATTTTGGAAAATAAAGTTGATTGGTTCAGCTTGCAAAATGATGAGTATGTAACATTAGAAGCTGATGCAAATGGTATAATTAAAAGTCGGATATTTCCAGGCTTGTGGTTAGATATGACAGCGCTATTAACAGGAGAAATGACTAAAGTTTTAGCGGTGCTGCAAGAAGGTTTGAATTCAACAGAACATCAAGCTTTTGTTGAACGGTTGTCACTCTAATCTTAATAAAGCCAAATCTACTTGTTTTAACAATGCATCTTCAGTAGAGTTGTTATCTAACACAATATCAGCACGCGCTGCTTTTTCGGTAATCGGCATTTGACTCTTAATTCTGGCTTGTGCTTGTTCTAAAGTTAGATTATTCCGCTGCATTAATCTTGCTAATTGTTGTTGCTCTAAACAGCTTACTACCCAAATTTCTGTAACTAAATCTGTCATTTCTGCTTCAAATAATAAAGGTACAACTAACACCAAGGTTTTAAGACCTTCAGTAATTGCACGTAAAAACCTATCGCGGACGTAAGGATGAATCAAATTCTCTACCCAACTGCGTTCTGCTTGATTGTTAAAGATAATTTCGCCGAGTTTTATCCGGTTGAGGCTTTTATCTGCAAGTAAAATTTGTTCTCCATAACGTTGAGCGATCGCTTGCAGAATTGGTGAATCCACAGCTACTGCGTCCCTAGCATATATATCTGCATCGAAAATTGGCAAGTTGTAAGCTGTAGCTAAATAATTTGCTACAGTACTTTTGCCTGTGGCAATACCTCCAGTTAAACCAATTATACGTTTCATTAATTACGAGTTAGGAGTTGGGAGTTAGGAGTTAGGAGTTAGGAGTTAGGAGTTGGGAGTTAGGAGTTAGGAGTTAGGAGTTAGGAGTTAGTGCATGATGAACAACTAACAACCAACCACTAACAACTATCAACTAACAACTAACAACCCATTTTATCAAGGCTTGGGTTAATCCTTCTAAAGTATGTTCTTCAGCTTCAACATCTACACGTCCAAGTAAAGAACGACAATCTTTAGAGGTTTGAGGACCAATAGAAGCAATACAAATCCCTTGTAAAGAATTTGTCAGTGATTCTGAAAATAGTTTTGTTGTCATTTTATTGAAACATTGTACAGTTTTAGAACTAGCAAAAGTAATAATATCCACACTTTTATTTTGCAATGCTAATTCTGCTGCTGGTGGGATGCTATTTGGACAGCAAGATTGATATGCGGCAACTTCTGTTACCTCTGCACCTTTAGTGGTGAATTCTTTGACTAAAACTTCTCTTCCACCGCTTTCAACTCTAGGAAATAATATCTTTTTTCCTGTCAGTTCTTCGGGAAAGTTTGCTATTAACGAATCTGCAATAAAATTGGGGGGAATAAAGTCTGGTTGCAAACTTCTTTGTTTAAGACTCTGAGCGGTTTTTTCACCGACAACGGCAATTTTGATTTTAGCTAAAGCACGGTTATCTTTATTTTGTGTGTTCAGCCTTTCAAAAAAGTAATCTATGGCATTGGTGGAAGTGAGAATTAACCAATGAAAATCGGGTAAATGCGCGATCGCACGATCTAAACCTGACCAACTCGAAGGGGAAACGATTTCTAATGTTGGCATTTCAATCACAGTAGCACCAACTTCGGTCAGGCGATCGCTAAATTGACTCGATTGTCCAACTGAACGTGTAACTAAGATTCTTTTACCGACGAGGGGGAGAGAGGAGGGGGAGAGGGGGAGATGGGGGGATTTGGGGTGGGGGAATGGGGGGAGGTTATTTGACATAGGTGGGGGTGGCTAGTAAGAATTGTCTTAGTCTATATTCTCAGATTGCAGGTATCTGCGTAACCCGACAACTTCCCCAATGACTATTACTACTGGTGATAAAGATTCTCCAGCGGTTTCTTCGAGAATATTGTCAAGTTGAGCGATGATAATTTTTTCTTGGGGAGTACCTGCCCAACGGATAATGGCAATGTGTGTTAAACGCGATCGCCCATATCGCAGCAATTGATGTACAATTTCAGGTAGATTTTGCCCTCCCATCAAAATTACCAGGGTCTCTAAACGTGATAGTGACTCCCAATCTAAAGCATCTGGTTCATGGGCTGTGAATACTGCAAAACATCGACTTAAAACTGGATCTGTCAGGGGAATTCCTGCAAGTAACGGTGCTGCTAGAGCTGAGGAAATTCCTGGTACTACTTCAAACTGACAACCTGCATTTTTTAAAGCTTCAATTTCCGAAGTACAGCGTCCAAAAATAAATGGATCACCTGATTTTAAGCGTACAACTTGTTGATTTTGCTGGCAATGCCTGACGAGTAAGTTGTTAATTTCAACTTGCGGTGTACTCGGTTTACCACCACGTTTGCCTACATCTAATTTGAGACAATTAGGTGGTACTAATTCTAATAGTTGGGCATCTACTAAAGCATCGTAAACTAAAACTTCTGCTTGAGCTAAGAGATGATAAGCTTTGACGGTGAGGTATGCGACATCTCCTAATCCTGCACCTACCAGGTAAACTTTACCTTTTTGTTTAGTCATGATTTATGGAGGATTTTGAACCGCAGATAAACGCGATTTAATGTAGTCAGCAGGGAGAGTGCTTAAAGTCGAAGATTTGAGCGGTAAACCGCTCACTACGAGTTAAGATTAAAAGTTTAATTTACTTGTCGGGTGTTGATTTTTTGAAAGAGTTGATCAACTCGCTGAAGCATCTCGGAGTTTTTTTGTATTTGAAATAATTCTCTGGCTTTTTTTAAAGCAACACTCGCATCATCTAGCTGTTGTTGCCGTGCCAAAGTTACTGCTAAATTATAGTAGGTGTAGGCATTGTTAGGATCTAGGTTAATGGCTTTTTTGTATTGAGCGATCGCTTCAGTTGGTTTACCTTGATCGTCTAGGGCATTTCCTAAACCGTTGTAAGCTTGTACATACTTGGGATCGAGACGAATTGTTTCTGTATATTCAGCGACTGCTTCTGTTAGCTTATCTTGAGCGTACAATGCTGATGCCAAGTTGTAATGAGCCGATACATATGTGGGATTGAGGCTAATTCCTTTTTTATATTGAGCGATCGCATCATCTAACTTATTCAGTCTTGCTAAAGTCAAACCTAAATTAAAGTATGCTCCAGATTCTTTTGGTTCTAGGCTAATCGCTTTTTTGTATTGAGCGATCGCGTCATTTGACTTCCCTTGATCGTCAAGAGTATTTCCCAAACCTATATAAGCTTTAGCAAAGTTTGGTTGCAACTCGATTGCTTTCCTAAAAGCTGCTTCCGACCCCTTTAAATCTCCTTGTTCATAAAGATTTACACCTTCTTGGAAGCTAGCAACTGCGTTTTTGTTAAAAGGTGCTACCGTCTGGGATACGTCTGTTTTATTTCCTTCACCTACGCTGACAATCACACCAAAAGCAGTATTAATATTTGTCAAACATAAGCCGATAATAGTTGCAGTCAGCAAATTTATTTTCAGCATTTTTACTAACATCTCTACATTTTGTTTAAATGCTTACTTTGTCTTTGATTATATCTATGATAATTTCTTTGATCTAGCTGTCATTTTATCTAATATTTGAGTGATTTTCTCAACTTTTTCGGTTTGTCGTTGTTTTTGCAATAAATCTTTAGCTAATTGCAAGTTTTTGATCGCTTCTTCTCGCTTCTCTTGTTGCATGAGAACATTAGACAGACGCAAGTAAGCATCAGCATATTTGGGACTGCGATTAATCACTTCACCAAAGATTTCCGCTGCTGAATCTAAATTACCTTGTTGGGTCAAGACATCTCCCAACAACAAGCGAACCACATCATTAGTAGAGTTAATTGAAATTACTTTGCGAAAAATCGCTTCTGCACCTGGATAATCTTCTTTTTGATAAAGAGTTACTCCTTCTTGAAATAAATTTGAAGTTATCAAGGTTTTCGCCGAGAAATAAATCAAAATAGCGATAGCGAGGATGACTACAGCAATAGCAAAAATTGAACTTGAGGGAATTTCAGACATGATGTTAAGCCAAAAGACAAGCAATAGGGAAAATCAGATATTCGACGAAAAATAGTTTCCAGATGAATTGATAAAATTTGGCGATCGCGTTTTTATCTTGCAAGTCAACCGACTTACTTTGAAACCACATTAAACCCAGGGCTGCCAGATGAGTAATTACCACAAAAACTGGATTAACTTCTGCCAGACGTAGTACACCCACTAAAATCATACCAACATAGCAAACACTTAACACCCAAAGCGCCAAATTAAACACTGACTTTTGACCGAGTTGGAGAGTAAAAGTAGTGATATTGTAGAGGCGATCGCCTTCCATATCGGGGATATCTTTAAAGATAGCGATCGCAAAGCTAAACACCACAATAAACACCGTCAAAACCCACACCGCAGACGGAATTCCTTTATTTGTTTGCAACAGCCAATTAAAGTGCAAAAACAGCCCCAAATTCACAATAGCCCCGCGCACACTAAAAATACACAAAGCCGCCCAAAAAGGAAACTGCTTTAAGCGAATTGGTGGTAAAGAATAAGCCGTCCCAATCGCCAAACTAATAGTTACCAACCCTAATAAGAATGGTCCCCCCAGCCACGCTATAGCGAGTGCGATCGCACCAGCAATACCTACAATTAATTGTCCCGTGCGGTGCGAAAATTCTCCCGCTGCTATTGGCAAATGAGGCTTATTAATTTTGTCAATTTCTACATCTTCTAATTGATTCAGCCCGACAATATAAACATTGCCACACAGACAAGCAATCCATGCTGCAAAAAATTGCCCGAAGCTAGGAAAAGAAGATGACGTAGCGCTCGCAATCAAATACAAACCCAACACACTCAAAGTAGTGCCAATAATCGTATGTGGACGGGAAAACTTCCAAAAAGCATACAACCAGCCACCCACAAAATTAGAAGACCCTGGCTTAGAAATCTGACTCATAATAATATTTGATTCAAAAGACTTTGTTGGTTGACAGTTGATGGTTGCTGATTAGTCTTTGCTCCTCCCCTTTTCCCCTCCTCCTATTTACTACCCATTCCCTCTTTTATTTCCACATAACAACCCAAATCGAATTAAACCACGTTCATAACCATGACGCATCAACCCCAGGGATAGCGCTCCAACAATAGTACTCCAACCCGATCGCAATAATCCGAAAATTGCTTGGGGAGTAAACGCCGAATCAATGACTATATTCCAAAATGGGGCAACAGCAATAGACCAATCAGCAGTGCGGATATTTTGTAATGGGAGTTCGCAAGCGATCGCTTCATACTCAGGCAAAGAAATCACATAAGGCAAACAATACACCCGGTAAATATCCTGCAAATGCTTTTGTTCATCTGCACTCAAAGGTGACTCATCAATCGGACGATGACACCAAGTCACCATAATCAAAGTTCCACTTTTTTTTAGCACCCGATAACACTCTTGCAAAAACTTGGCTTTATCCGGCATATGCTCGCCACTTTCCAGCGACCAAACCAAGTCAAAAGAATCGTCAGCAAAGGGCATTTCTTGAGCATTTGCCACCTGAAAATGACATCTACCACTCAAACCAGCCTCTTGAGCGCGTTCGGTGGCTCTAGCGGCTTGCACGGGACTCAGAGTAATCCCCGTTGCCGAGGCATTAAACTTGTTTGCCAAGTATAAAGAACTACCACCAATTCCACAACCCACATCGAGGATATTCTCTGCTTGCTGCACCCCCGACCACTTGAGTATTTCTTCGATTAAGTCTATTTGCGCTTGACGACGGTCTTTTTTCAGCTTTCCATCTGCACCATAGTAGCCGTGATGCATATGTTCACCCCAAATTTCTTCCCACAGACCGGAGGAAGCATCGTAAAACTGCTGAATTTGTTGGTAAAGTGTTGCACTCATAAATTTATAGGGTAATGGGTATGGGGACGCTTGGACGCTTGGACTGTAAAAAATTTTTTCTCACTCCGCACCTTTTTTTGCTTATTGCTCCTCTAACCTCTAGCCCCTAGTCTAAGTGCCCCTAATCCCTAATCAAACATATTGGTAGGCTACCATGTGTGTTTTTAATTAGATAAAAGTGTTTTTGTTTTCAGGGAGGGTAAACCCCATTTATTTTCCCTATAAAAATTTAAATTTAGAAATTTTACCTTGATATGACTGTTGCTCGCACAATTTGCTTGGGTTTTCTGGCTGTGATTGCTGTAGGAACAATTTTACTGATGATGCCTTTTTCTACCAGCAATGGTACGTGGAATGACTTAATTGTGGCTTTATTCACCTCCACATCCGCAGTTTGCGTTACAGGTTTATCAGTTGTTGATATCGGTACATATTTCTCTTTTTGGGGACAATTGTTAATTCTGGTGTTGATGCAGATTGGGGGACTGGGTTACATGACAGCAACAACTTTTTTGCTGTTGTTGCTAGGTCGCAAATTTAATCTGCGAGATAAAGTAGCACTGCAACAAGCTTTAGACAACCGAGGAATCCACGGTGGTGCACAATTAGTCCGCTCGATTATTGCGACTACACTTATTTTTGAAATTACGGGAGTTTTTCTAATTTTACCCGTTTTTGTCCCCGACTATGGATTTTATCAAGGTTTGTGGTTATCTATTTTTCATAGCGTTAGCGCATGGACTAATGGTAGTTTTAGCTTGTTGAAGGATAGTTTTATTCATTATCAATCATCAGTATTACTCAACTTGGTAATTAGCGGATTAATTATTTTCGGGGGAATTGGTTATGAAGTCATTTTAGAATTTTATTTATGGGTAGGCGATCGCAAAAATAAAAAACCTGGGCGTTTCTTATTTTCTCTAAACTTTAAAGTTGCCACCAGCACGGCTTTAATGCTTTTAATGATTGGTACTATTGCCTTTGTGTTGGCAGAATACAAAAATCATGCAACTTTTGGTTCTTTAAGCTTTGGCAATAAGTTGATGGCGGCATTTTTTCTATCTGTCAGTACTAGAACTTCTGGCTTTAATACGATTGATATTGGCAAAATGAACCAAGCATCTTTATTTATTGCGATCGCGCTCATGTTTATTGGCGGTAGTCCTGGTAGTATGGCAGGGGGAATTAAAACAACCACCCTGAGAGTTTTAACCAGTTGTACCAAAACAATTTTACAAGGAAAAGAGCAAGTTTTAATGTATCGACGTCAAATACCAATATCTTTAATTTTAAAAGCGGTCGGTGTCGCTGTTGGTTCATTAGGAGCAGTGATGCTCGCAACGATATTAATTGCACTCACTGATCTAGAGTTGAGTTTTCTGCAAATATTGTTTGAGGTTGTCTCAGCTTTTGCAACTGTTGGTCTTTCAACTGGCATCACAGCAATTTTATCTGCTCCTGCTAAACTGATATTAGTTTTTACTATGTACATTGGCAGAGTTGGCGTTTTACTTTTTATATCTGCTCTCACCGGAGATTCTTCCCCTAGTTCAATTGAATATCCAGAGGATAATTTGCTAGTAGGTTAAATATTATTTTATTGAAAAAAGGGAAAAAGCGTGAATTTATCTTCTTTAAATTTCTTTTGTAGTTTGCGCCGAGGTAACAAACAGTTCGGAGTTATCGGTTTGGGACGCTTTGGACTAGCAGTTTGCTCAACATTACATAATTTAGGTTACGAAGTTCTAGCGACAGACATTGAGAAAAAACGTGTCTGCCAAATCATGAACGATCAGCTTGCTACTCATGCTTTGCAACTAGATTCTACAGAACCAGCAGCATTAAAAGAAGCCGGAATTTTTGACTTAGAAACGGTAATTGTTGCTATTGGTAATTATCTGCAAGAAAGCATTATTACCACATTGAATTTGAAAGAAGCGGGTGTTCCCTATGTTGTCGCGAAAGCTTCCTCAGAAGTTCACAGAAAGTTATTGCTGAAAGTTGGGGCAGACTATGTAGTATATCCAGAAGATGAGGCAGGTTGTGCCCTAGCGCGATCGCTTACTCAACCTGCCATCCTCGAACGATTTGAGTTAGACGGCGAACACAGTATTGTAGAACTTATTGTACCGGATGAATTTCATCGCCGAACTATCGCCGAACTTCAACTTCGTAACCGCTACGGGTTAAATTTGCTGGCAATGAGTCACAATGGCAAACTTATCATTAATCCTGACCCAAACAAGCGTTTAGAACGCGGTTCAGCAATAGTAGTTATTGGCTGCAACAAAGATATTAATAGGTTGCCAATTTAGGAATTCCCAACTCCGCTCCTCCGCTCCTCCGCTCCTCCGCTCCTCCGCTCCTCCCCACTCCCCACTCCGCTCCTCCGCTCCTCCGCTCCTCCGCTCCTCCCCACTCCGCTCCTCCGCTCCTCCGCTCCTCCGCTCCTCCGCTCCTCCGCTCCTCCGCTCCTCCCCATTACCCCTTACCGCTCAGGTTCGCTGGAGTTTCTAGAGGGGTTTCTGGTAGATTTGGCATTTCTGGGGGCTTTAGGGGCTGTTGTTCAACTGAAATTGGTACATCCCCAGGATTGCTTTGTGTTTCGGTTGGAGGAGTTTCTGGTAGATTTGGTGTTTCTTGATTGTTAGTAGAAGTTGGTGTTTCCGAGGGAATTGAGGTTTGAGTAACTTCAGGTTGGCTTTTCTTTTGGGCAATTTGCAGCATTAGTTGCTCAACCTTATAAGCTTCTGGAAGGTTGCCTAATTCGCGGTATTCATTGCGGGCACGTTTAAATGCTGCATTAGCTTTATTAATTTCGCCTTGATTGTAGAAAGTTACTCCTAAGTTGTAATAAGCTAAGGCATTCTTAGGATTTTGACTAAGTGCTTGCTTGTAAGCGTTAACAGCCTCTGAAGCTTGACCAAGACTAGCTAGCAGACTGCCCAGATTAGAGTAAGCGATCGCATTTTTAGGATTTAACTGCACCGCTTGACGATAAGCAGCGATCGCTTCGGGTATTTCACCTTGCTTTTGTAAGGCGATCGCTAAGTTAAAATATGCATTGGCATTACTACTATCAAGATTAATTGCTTGCTGATATTCGGCGATCGCTTCAAGAAGCTGACCTTGTTGGTACAGTGCCAATCCCAAGTTATAATGTGCTGCTACCATTGTTGGCTCTATCACCAACGCTTGACGATAAGCTGTAATTGCCGCTTCTTTTTGTCCTTGTTTTTGCAAGGCTAAAGCTAGGTTATAATAAGCCTCACCCAAATCAGGATTCATCCTAATCGCTTCTGCATACTCTTGCACTGCTGCTTCCAAACGATTTTGCTGTAAAAAAATATTACCCAAGTAATTGCGTGCCAGCCCCAAATTTGGATCTCGCTGCAACGCTTGACGAAAGGCATATTCAGCACTCAGTAAATCATTGCGGTTATAGCGTATCACTCCCTGCTGGTAATAACTAGCCGCTTCTAAATCTTGAGTGACAACATTTTCCTGGGCAAGTACCTTGCTTCCTGGTAAAGTAAACGTTGATGTCGCCAACACCAAAAACGCAGAGGAAGAAAACAGCACCATGTTGGAGGTGCTAAAAAACCGCTGACAAAGTTGATATTTTTTAAACATGAATGGTATACCTGGACTTATTGTTAAAGGCTTATAAGTCAGAGTACCCACCAGAAAAGAGAAAATTAAGCTGTTACGTATTTTATTTGCAGGTAAGGGGAGTGGAGGAGTGGGGACAATACGGTTCGGTTAAGAATATTTGTGAACCCAAAACCCTTGTAGAGACGTTGCACTTGCTAGTCTCTACATACGTTAACACCAACGGTATTGAGACAAGGGGGACAAGGGGGACAATTCTTTCTCCCCATCGCCCCAACCCCCCCTCTCCCAACTCCCCATCCCTCACTCCCCAATTTCCTTCC
>NZ_JAOWRF010000311.1 GCF_025753815.1 Plectonema radiosum NIES-515
TGAAACATTCTATACCAAAAACATTTTGCTGAACGAGGGTATCCGCGCTTGGATGGCTCCTCAAGATCAGCCTCACGAACAATTTGTATTCCCTGAAGAGGTACTACCGCGTGGTAACGCTCTCTAATAGACCTTCGGTAATGGGCAGCGGACGTGACCAAGAATCCACTGGATTCGCTTGGTGGTCTGGTAACGCTCGTTTAATCAACTTATCCGGCAAACTGCTGGGTGCTCACGTAGCTCATGCTGGCTTGATTGTATTCTGGGCTGGAGCGATGACTTTGTTTGAAGTCGCTCACTTCATTCCCGAAAAGCCGATGTACGAACAAGGCTTGATTTTGCTACCTCACCTCGCCACCTTGGGCTGGGGTGTTGGTACGGGTGGTGAAGTCATCGATACCTTCCCCTACTTCGTAGTCGGTGTACTACACCTCATTTCTTCGGCTGTACTAGGTTTTGGCGGTATTTATCATGCCGTTCGCGGTCCAGAAACCTTAGAAGAGTATTCTTCGTTCTTTGGTTACGACTGGAAAGATAAGAACAAGATGACCAACATCATCGGATTCCACCTGATCATCTTAGGATGCGGTGCGCTTCTGTTGGTGTTGAAGGCAACGTTCTTTGGTGGTGTATACGACACCTGGGCACCAGGCGGTGGTGATGTTCGCGTCATTACCAATCCCACACTGAACCCAGCCAGTATCTTCGGTTATTTGATTAAATCCCCCTTCGGCGGCGAAGGCTGGATTGTCAGCGTCAATAACATGGAAGATATCATTGGCGGTCACATTTGGGTTGCCTTTGTCTGTATTGCAGGCGGTATTTTCCACATTCTTACCAAGCCTTTTGCTTGGGCACGTCGCGCCTTAATTTGGTCTGGTGAAGCTTACCTCTCCTACAGTATTGGCGCTGTGTCCTTGATGGCTTTCATTGCCTCCCTCATGGTTTGGTACAACAACACCGCTTACCCCAGCGAATTCTACGGTCCTACTGGTCCTGAAGCTTCTCAAGCTCAAGCTTTAACCTTCTTGATTCGTGACCAACGCTTGGGTGCTAACGTCGGTTCTGCACAAGGTCCTACCGGTCTAGGTAAATACTTGATGCGCTCTCCTACTGGTGAAATCATCTTCGGTGGAGAAACCATGCGCTTCTGGGATTTCCGCGGTCCTTGGTTAGAGCCTCTACGTGGTCCTAACGGTCTTGACTTGGAAAAAATCAAGAACGATATTCAGCCTTGGCAAGCTCGTCGTGCCGCTGAATACATGACTCACGCTCCTCTAGGTTCTTTGAACTCTGTGGGTGGTGTGGCTACGGAGATCAACTCCTTCAACTACGTATCTCCTCGTGCTTGGTTGGCATGTTTCCACTTTGTCATGGGCTTCTTTTTCCTAGTTGGTCACTTGTGGCACGCCGGTCGCGCTCGTGCAGCATCAGGTGGATTTGAGAAAGGTCTCAACCGTGAAAACGAACCAGTAATGTCAATGAAACCACTTGACTAGGTTGCAAATTTTTTAACTTTCATCACTGACAATCAATAGTTTTAAGGCTCCTGTTGAAAAACAGGGGCTTTTTTATTATTATCTTGAATCCCCAGTAAAGCGTTTAGCACCTGACGCAAGCATTTGACCTAAATACCCACCGACCGGCAAATCGATTTCCAATTCCCAATTCCCAATTTTTATCCTGCACGGTAATTGTAATTGCTCAAGCAGCACCTTCTCCTGGGGTTGAATTTACCTGTAGAGTTGCCCCATGTTTTTCGACAATAATTTGAAATTGCGATCGCCAATCCTAAACCTGTTCCTTTGCTAACAGCTTTAGTAATAAATAAATGGTCAAATATTTTTTGTTTAATTTCTTCGCTCATCGCCTGACTATTATCAGTTTTAGTCAATTACTATAACTGATTTTTGTAGTCTAAACAATAAAAAACCTACCTTTACCTTTTGCTTAAGAGTATTGGTAGGCTGAATAAATTTAAAAGCGGATTTGATATTTTCCTAAATGGCAACAAAAGGTGAAAGCCTTAGCGACGGGGGTTTTGATCAAAGAAACGATCGCTATTTTATTTTCTGTTTAATAAAAGTCACAACTTGAGTTAACTGTTTCTTTAAACCATCAATTTCCGCTTGCATCTTGACAATTTTATCGTTTAATGATGCGATTTCGGCATTAGGAGCGATCGCACTAGAATTTATAGCTCCATTTTTCGCAGCAACGGTTGCTACTGAGGCTAGTTCCGGACGCGGCTGTTTAGCTTTTGTCATAGCCAACTTAATTGAGGCAATTAGTTGCTTTTGGTCAAAAGGCTTTCCGAGAAACTCAAAATATTCAAAGGGTTCGGGGATTTTCTCCGTCACCTCTTCTTTCCGACCAGACATAAGAACTAAGGGAATCTTTCTTAGTTGTGGTTGAGCTTGAATCTGCTGGAAAACTTCCCAGCCACTCATTTTCGGCAAAAGGAAATCCAACATAATCAGGCTGAGTTTTTCCTGAAGAATGAAATTTAATCCTTCTAAGCCGTCTTTTGCTTCCAGTACCTCAAAATTGCCCGGAGGCAACATTTCCCGTACTTTCACCCTGACAACTGTAGTGTCATCGATAACTAGAATCTTGTTACTTGCCACGACTGATTACTCTAACAGAAACTTTAGGTTGAGATGGCGGCTTTGCCAATTAAAGTTGAGAATCCTCCCACTATATCTGACATTTATATTGATTGGGGGATAGTAATTTCTGGGAGAAGTGACAATAATTTAGGTATCTTACAGAGCGTATACTGATATTTTGTCAGATTAGTAGAAATGTGATATTTAAATCATAGGGTATTGGGCAATTTGAGGAGGGGAAAAGCGAAAAGGGACTCATGGTAAAAAAGAAGAAATATTTCTCAAGAAAGCTCCCTTTCCCCTTTCTCCTTTCTCATGAACCCCTTTCCCCCTTTACCATGAACCCCTTGAATTATTTATGACCTCTTCGCAACCAGCGCAACTCAAATCAGAGATTATGGCAATGCCAACGTGGTTACGTCGTCCGATTGGCAAAGCTAGTGAACTCTCGACGGTACAACGCATTATTAAGCAGCGCCAAATTCACACGATTTGCGAAGAAGGACGTTGCCCCAATCGCGGGGAATGCTATGCCCAAAAAACGGCAACTTTTTTACTCATGGGTCCTACATGCACGCGGTCTTGCGCTTTTTGTCAAGTAGATAAAGGTCATGCACCTATGCCTCTCGACTCCTCAGAACCGCAAAAAATAGCAGAATCAGTGCAGCTTTTGGGATTACGTTATGTAGTATTGACTTCTGTCGCCCGTGATGATTTGCCAGATCAAGGAGCGGGTCATTTTGTCAAGACGATGGAAACTATCCGTGCTTTGAACCCAGAAGCTCAAATCGAAGTGCTGACACCTGACTTTTGGGGTGGTGGGGGTGCTGGTGAAGAAGGTCAACGTCAAAGGATACAGATGATTGTCAAAGCCCACCCTGCTTGTTACAACCACAATATTGAGACGGTACGACGGTTGCAAGGTCCTGTGCGACGAGGTGCGAAGTACGATCGCTCGCTAAGGGTGCTTTCTCTAGTCAAAGAGATTCAGCCGACAATTTTCACCAAATCAGGTTTGATGCTAGGACACGGTGAAACCATTGATGAAGTCATCGAAACAATGGCGGATCTGAGGAATGTAGGATGCGATCGCCTGACTATCGGTCAGTATATGCGTCCTTCTTTAGAACATCTGCCAGTACAAAAATATTGGACACCCAAAGAATTTGATGAGCTTGGCATTATTGCAGAAGAAATTGGATTTAGCCACGTTCGTTCTGCTCCTTTAGTTCGCAGTTCCTACCACGCCGGCGAAAGCCCTTGATTAAGTACGAGCTGTAGAGAGTGGAGGGAATGCGGGGAGACAAGGAGGACAAGGGGGATAAGGGGGACGAGGGG
>NZ_JAOWRF010000349.1 GCF_025753815.1 Plectonema radiosum NIES-515
CCCTCCGATAAATCAAAACTCCGTCCAGCGATCTTGGGGCAAAAACGATCGCTCCATCGGAATTGGGGAAACTGCTTCTGTCAGGGTAAATGTCCCAGCTTCAATCCACTGTTTCAATTCTTGTGCCACTTGTCTAGAAAGATACATACTCGCTAGAGGAGCGGCACGCACTGTTTTACCTTCAATAGTGACTCGCCCAGATTTGAGTTGGGCGTAACTCACTAACCCAAAGGTAGGACGGACGCGCCGAGGGATGGAAAAGTCTACTATCGGCGCTACTAAGTCTTTGTCAGTCACGCTAGCACGTTCTACGACTTGTTCGTTTAATACCGGAAGTGGTACGCCTACACCCAACATTAGGGAAGGTCCGTAACTTTTGAAGTAACAACCGCGTACCCAACGCGCATCCATTTGTTTGGCATCACCAATTAATGCTAAAGTGGCGGCAGGACCGATGGGTGTATGATTAGGTAATCGCTTTTGTAAAGGAAAGTGCTGAGTACCTTCCCATGAGACATAGCCTACACCACCCCCTAAGAAGATTCGCGTACCAATACCGATAAGTTGTAATTCTGGGTCGTTGAGTAAAGGGGAAATCGCACCTGGGTTAGAGTAAACTGCATTCCCCAAGCGCGGTTGTAGTGGACCGAGATAAGTGAAAAGTGGGCGATCGCCTCCATTCACCCCCACGATAAAATTTTGATAGAGATTGCGCGGATTAAATAAATAAAACTGATTTATCGTTTCACGGGTAATTGTGGTTTCAAAGGTGGCACGGGGGTAACAATCTGTTACCTGTCCTTGTGCCCGTACATGTACGGGTTTACCGGCAATCAAATCTTCAATTACATGTCCACCACCACGTTCGCGGGCTTCTTCGCCGTCCATCGCTTCCACGGCAGAGCTTGCACCTATGTATAAATCGACTGCACCAAAACCGGAATATACAGGGACACTATCTAACCAACAGCGGCGAATTTTAATTGGTGGGTCAGTGTGACCTAAGTTAATAATCGCACCTGATGATTCCATCGGCTCAAATGTGCCGGTAGTAATGACATCAGTTTCTTTGGCAACTTGAGTCACACCAAATAAAGCAACTCGTGCTTTGAGTTCTTCAACAGTTAAGACCACAGCACGTTTGCGGCTGATTTTATCGTTAATTTCGGCAAGCGATCGCATATTTAAATATAGCTTCATCCTTTCTCTAAACCATAACGAATGCGATCGCTTACAATTTGACTCCACAGAATGTTTTTAGATATTATGGGGTTTGATTACCAAAGAAAAAATTAAGCCTGGGGATCTAAACCTGACAACTATATCTAATTCTGAAGTGGCAACCTAACTGTAAAGGTTGCACCGTGTCCTTCACCGTCACTCGCTGCGGTGATACTACCATTGTGCATTTCCACTAAACTACGGACGATCGCAAGTCCTAGTCCTAGTCCTTTATGCCTTGTTGTATATTCGTTATCAGCTTGACGAAATTGCTCAAAAACATGAGGCAAAAAGTCAGGATTAATACCAATGCCTGTATCACTGACGGTGATTTGAGCTTCAGACTCAACTCGCTCTAACCAAATTGCAATCTGTCCTTGTTCTGGTGTAAACTTGATTGCGTTAGTCAGTAGATTACACAAAATTTGTTGCAATCGGCTGGCATCGCCCAAAACCTCGCCGATTGTAAATTCAAGTGCTGATTCAATGGCAATGTTTTTAGCATCAGCTAATGGACGGACTACATCAATTGCAGCATTAATTATTTCTGTCAAATTAACTGGACAAAGTTCAATCCGAAGTTTACCTTTTGTGATGCGTGAAAAGTCTAGGAGGTCTTGAATTAACTCGTTTTGTAACTTGGCGTTACGTTCAATTGTTGCTAATGCTCGTGCAATAGCCAAATCGTCTAACTTGCCGCCTTGAATTAACTTTGTCCAACCAAGTATAGCATTAAGAGGCGATCGCAATTCGTGAGATACAATTGCCAAAAACTGATCCTTTGTGCGGTTGCTTGCTTCTGCTTCAGCACGGCAAGCTTTTTCCTGGATTAGTAGTTGTTGGCGTTCTATTTCGGCAAGTTTGCGATCGCGAAGCGCAGCTTGCCGATCGCTGATGTCACGTTGCACAAAAATAAAATTAGTGCATTCCCCTGATTCGTCAAGCATCGGGGTAACATTTATTTCTGACCAATACTCCGATCCGTCTTTGCGGTAGTTAATTATTTCTACCTTTACAGGCTGATAATTAGTGATGCTATCACGAATTTTCTCCAGTACTTTTGGATCGGTTTTCAGTCCGTTGAGGATACTCGGTGTCTCACCTAAAACCTCCTCACTAGTGTAGCCAGTCATACGAGTGAATGCGGCATTGACATAGACAATCTGCGCTTTCATCTCATCAAAAAACTTGACTTGAGTAACCATAACTGCATCGGTTACTTGAGATAAAATATAAGCCTGAAATTTTAATTGCTCTTGAGTTGTTTTGAGTTTCCACAGCAGTTCCACTTTTTCGAGAGCGTGTTGAAGGGTTGTGTGCAAATTTTCTGCTGTCAGATGTTCTTTGGTGAGATAGTCTACAGCTCCTTTTTTCATTGCTTCGACAGCGATCGCTTCATTACCGAAACCTGTCAGCATCACCACGGGAATATCTACCTTATTGGTTATATTTCTTAACTTTTCGATAAACTCAAGACCATCCATATCAGGTAGAGAGTAATCGAGTACAACACAATCTGGCTGCAAAATCTTGCACAATTCTAGCGCTTCTTCGCCAAACTCTGACTCAATCACAGTATATATGTAGTTGGAGCAGGAGTGTAAATAACGGCGGAAAGTTACCCTATCTTCGTGACAATCATCAACAATGAGGATGCTCCGTTGGTTTTGTGCCATTTTTTCTCCCCCTAGCAGCAATTCATTGGTGCTTGCTTCCTTAATTGGTTTACTTATTTGCATATAATTTTTTTTAATGCTGGGGATTAGCGATCGCCAATGCCTATTAAGCTTTTACCGAGGAGGGGGTGCTTGTTTTAGGCACTCATAGAAGGGGAAAGGGAAGAAAATAAAGTTTTTTATTCCTTTCCTCTTTTGCCCTTCCCACTTCCCCCTCTTTTTCATTGCTTGACAGCAGATATTCTTAATTTTCTTTAGCAAAAGCAAGATTAGCTCTCAAAAATGAGTAAATTCTGAACTAATTCTAAATTCTGTCTAAAGAGAGAGCCAAAAATATATACTAACAACGTATTTTATATCACTATACAACTTAACTCCAATTAAGGATTTTTGCGACCTGATCTGCCAGCTTCAAAGGGTCAAAGGGTTTGGCAATGACTCCTGCTACACCTAAGTGAGCAAACTGATTCGAGGGAAACTGTATTTTCGCACTCAGCAAAATGACTGGAATCGATTGGGTATGAGGTTTTTCTTGTAGATGATGAAATAAAGTGATACCATCCATTTCTGGCAGCATCACATCTAGCAAAATGGCATTTGGCTGTTCAATTTCCGCTATCAGCAACCCTTCATTAGCAGTGGTAGCGATCAGTACTTCCCAACCTCCTAAAATTTCTAAGCAAGTTTGAACCACTTCGCTCAAACGCTCTTCGTCATCAATCAGCAGAATTCGTCGCATTACCAAAGGAGTATTTTTGTAGATTTTATTTCTTGACATACTCACCGGGCTGAAGCCTCTTTAACAAACAAATTGCAGAACTACAGTGGTAGGGTGAAGTAGAAAATACTGCCTTCAGCGAAAACGCTTTCTACCCAAATTTTTCCGTTGTGCTGCTGCACAATAGTGCGACAGATAGCTAATCCAAGCCCAGTACCGCAGTAATTGCGAGAGTCTGAAGCATCAACTTGCTCAAACCTGCCAAAAATACTTTCTAGTTTATCAGCAGGAATACCTCGTCCTTGGTCTTTGACTTTGAATAGGAGATG